>NZ_JBHVBL010000076.1:0-10530 GCF_042668165.1 Arthrobacter sp. NPDC057388 | reverse complement strand
GACCGAAAGGTGACCGGCCCGGCGTCGTACGCGTTTACACGTGAGAGCCTACGGAACGTGCCGCTCGTCCGGACCGTTGTATTCGCTCAGCGGGCGGATGAGCGAGTTCGCGTTCAGCTGCTCCATGAAGTGGGCCGTCCAGCCGGTGATGCGGCTGGCGACGAACAGGGGCGTGAACATGTTCGTGTCGAAGCCCATCAGGTGGTAGGTCGGACCGGCGGGGTAATCGAGGTTCGGCTTGATGCCCTTGGCCTCGTCCATCGCCGATTCCAGCCCGTTGTACAGGCCCAGCAGTTCGGGGCGGCCGAAGTGGGCAATCATCTTGTCGAGGGCCGCCTTCATGGTGGGCACCCGGGAATCGCCGTGCTTGTAGACCCGGTGGCCGAAGCCCATGACCTTCTTCTTCTGCGCCAGGGCGTTCTCCATCCAGGCCTTGGCGCGGTCGGCGGCCTCCTCGAGCGACTCCTCGGGACGGATCCCGATCTCGTCGAACGTGTGCATGACGGCCTCGTTGGCCCCGCCGTGCAGCGGGCCCTTGAGTGCGCCGATGGCCCCGGTCACGGCTGAATGGAGGTCCGAGAGCGTGGACATGATGACGCGGCCGGTGAAGGTGGAGGCGTTGAAGGAGTGCTCGGCGTACAGAATCATGGAGACGTTGAAGGCCTCCACCACCTCGGCAACGGCTTCCTCACCGAACGTCATCCAGAGGAAGTTGGCCGAGTAGCCAAGGTCGTCCCGCGGTTCGATGAGGTCCTGGCCGCGCCGCCGCCGCTGATCGTACGCCACCACCGCGGGCATCGCGGCAAAGAGGTCCAGGGCCTTGGCCATGTTCGCCTCGCGGGAGGAATCCTCCGCAAGCTCATGGCGGGCGCCCATCACCGATGCAGCGGTGCGGCAGACATCCATGGGATGGGCCGTCGTCGGGAGGGCGTCAACCACCTGCTTGACCACGGGATCCAGCCGCCGGCCCGCGCGTTCGCGGGCCGTGAAGTCACCCAGTTCGGCGGATGACGGCAGCTCGCCGTTCCACAGCAGGTAAGCCACCTCTTCGAAGCTGCACCTGGCGGCGAGCTCCTGAACGGGGTAGCCGCGGTACAGCAGTGAGTTCGTGTCGGGATTGACCTTCGAGACAGCGGTGTAATCCACCACCACGCCATCGAGGCCCTTCTTGATCTCTACGTCAGCCATGCTGAACTCCTTCGTTCCTTGCGTCCGATTACCGGCCGGACCGGCCGGTGGTCCTGCGGGGATATGGGCGTCATTCAGTTCCGGGAATCCGGAAATTAAAAACGCCGGTATCAAAGCGGTTGTAGGCCTCGTAATCCACCAGGTCATACAGCCGCGCGCGCGTCAGCATGCTCCCTACCTGTGCCTCCTGCGTTCCGTCTGCCCTAATTGAGTCCAGAGTACGCTCAGCCGCCCCCATGGCACTACGGAGCAGGGTGACCGGATAAATCACCATGTTGACGCCGACTTCCTGCAGCTGGCGGACGGTGAAGAGGTCGCTCTTGCCGAACTCGGTCATGTTGGCCAGGATCGGCACGTCCACGGCATCGCGGATGGCCTGGAACTCAGCAAGGTCCTTCATGGCTTCGGGGAAGATGGCGTCGGCGCCGGCGTCCACCAGGGCCCTGGCCCGGTCCTTTGCCGCGTCCAGCCCTTCCACCGCACGGATGTCCGTGCGGGCCATGATCAGGAAGTTCGGGTCCCGGCGGGCATCGGCTGCAGCCCTGATCCGCTTGGTGGCGGTATCCAGGTCCACGACGTTCTTGCCGTCGAGGTGGCCGCAGCGCTTGGGGTTGAACTGGTCCTCGATGTGGCAGCCCGCCAGCCCGGCGTTTTCGAGTTCCTGGACACTTCGGGCCACGTTCATGGGCTCGCCGAAGCCGGTGTCGGCATCCACGATGGACGGCAGATCGGTCATGCGGGCGATCTGCCCGGCCCTTGTGGCCACCTCGGTGAGGGTGGTGAGGCCGATGTCCGGCAGGCCCAGGTCATTGGCGAGGACGGCGCCGGAGATATACACCCCGGCGAAGCCCTTCTCCTCGATCAGCCGGGCCGAGAGCGGGTTGAACGCGCCCGGAAACTGCTGGATGGTTCCGGAGCCGAGCAGCTCCCTGAATTTGCGGCGCTTCTGCTCCGGCGTGGTTTTTGAGTACAGCATCTAGAACAGTCCCTTGGGTGCGGCGCTGAAGTCGATGACGCCGGGCGCCGCGGTGATGTTGAGCTGGTCCAGTTCGCCGGCGGCCAGTTCGGGGAGGCGTTCGACGGCGGCCAGGAACCTTTCGATCTCATCTTCCGCCACGAGGCCTTCTGCCAGGGTGCGGAATTTGTTGACGTACTGCTCGCGGGTGAACGGCCGGGCACCCAGGGGGTGGGCGTCCGCCACGGCGATTTCGTCGCGGATGACGGTGCCGTCCGTGAGCGTGATTTCCACGGAACCGCCGAAGGCCTTCTCGGAGATGTCCAGCGAGTGGTACCGACGGGTCCACTCCGGATCCTCCACCGTGGAGACCTTCTGCCACAGCTCCACCGTGTCCGGCCGGGCGGCCCGTTCGGGGGAGTAGGAGTCCACGTGGTGCCATGATCCGTCCTGCAGCGCGACGGTGAAAATGTACGGGATGGAGTGGTCCAAAGTCTCCCGGCTGGCCGTGGGATCGTACTTTTGCGGATCGTTGGCGCCGGAGCCGATCACGTAGTGGGTGTGGTGGCTGGTCTTGATCAGGACGGACTTCACGTTCGCAGGATCGGTGGCTTCGGGGTGCTCCCGGTTGAGCTTGCGGGCGAGGTCGATCCAGGCCTGGGCCTGGTACTCGGCGGAGTGTTCCTTGGTGTAGGTGTCCAGGATGGCGCGCTTGGCTTCGCCCTTCTCCGGCAGCGGAACCTCGTAGGAGGCGTCCGGGCCGTCCAGCAACCAGGCGATAACGCCGTCCTCGCCCTCGTAGATCGGCACCGGGGAGGTCTGTCCGCGCATGGACCTATCCACCGCTTCGACCGCCATTTTCCCGGCGAAGGCCGGGGCGTGCGCCTTCCAAGTGGAGATCTCGCCCTTGCGGGACTGCCGCGTTGCGGTGGTGGTGTGCAGGGCCTGGCCGACAGACTGGAAGATGGTTTCGACGTCGAGCCCCAGCAGAGTGCCGATGCCGGCGGCCGCCGAGGGGCCAAGGTGGGCGACGTGGTCGATCTTGTGCTTGTGCAGGCAGATCGCCTTGACCAGGTTCACCTGGATCTCATAGCCGGTGGCGATGCCCCGGATCAGGTCCGCGCCGCTTGACCCCACATGCTGGGCGACGGCAAGGATCGGCGGAATGTTGTCACCGGGGTGCGAGTAGTCCGCAGCCAGGAACGTGTCATGGTAATCAAGTTCGCGGACGGCCACCCCGTTGGCCCAGGCAGCCCACTCCGGGGAGACACGCTCGCCGATGCCGAAGACCTTGGCCCCCTTGCCGCCGCTGGACGGTGCGTGCGTGAGGGCCTGTGCCCGCGCCGCCACGATGGGTGCGCGGTTCAGGGAGGCAACGGCCACCGAGGCGTTGTCGATGATGCGGTTGATAACCATGTCCGTGACGTCATCGGTAACGGCCACGGGGTCTGCTGCCACCACTGCGATCTTGTGTGCCAGCTGCTGTTCGCGCGGGAGGTTTTCCTCGCTCTTGTAGACGCGGACGTGGTGTTCCTTAACCATGGGTCTCCTTCTGGGCGGATGTGTGGACGGCTTTCACGTGGGAAAGACTGCGGTGCAGGTGCACGGTGGTGGCCGCTTCGGCCAGCCGGGGATTTCCGGCGGCGATCGCTTCGGCGATGGCCGCATGTTCGGCTGCGGCGGCGGTCAGCCGGGCCTGGTCGTCGACGGCCAGCCTGCGGACCCGGACCAGGTGGACGCGCAGGCTGCGCATGGCCTGTGCCAGGTAGGAGTTGGAAATGGCTTCGTCGATGGCGGCATCGAGGCGGCCGACGAGCTCGTAGTAGTCGTGCCGCACGGGATCGGGGGAGCTCAGCAGGGCAGGTGCTGCCAGCAGTTCTTCCTGCAGTTTGCGGAAGATCCCGGCGTCGCCGCGCTGTGCAGCCAGGGCAGCCGCTTTGCCTTCGAGGGTCTCGCGGAGCTCGAACAGTTCATCGATGTCGTCCAGGGAGATATCGGTGACGACGACGCCGCGGCCCCCCGCCGCCGTCAGCCCTTCCGCCGTCAGCCGGCTCAGGGCCTCGCGCAGTGGCGTCCGGGAGACTCCGAGCCGCGCGGACTGCTCCACCTCGGCCAATACGGTGCCGGGGAGGAGGCGCCATTCGATGATGTCGTCGCGCAGTGCGGCGTACGCCCTGTCACTTGCTCGCATCCCGCCTCCTTATCTCGCCCATTGGTCTGAGTGTATACAGAGAGGTCGCGTTTGCCTAGAGGCTGGGCGCATCTAGCGCCCATTATCCGCCCCTGTGTATACATACTTGAGGTTGCGTGCGTTCGGATCTGTGCCATTCTGGTGCCTGGGCGAAGTAGGAAGGGCGAACGGTGCCGCGCTTTGCGGCAGCGCCGGTAAGAATGTCAGTGCCCCTGACCAGAATGGGTCTATGGAAGGTATTGGGGGACACGCCGCGCACCGGGACGTTGTGCCGGGTGCCGGCGGGTTGGCTTCTGCGGCGGGGAACGACGGCGGTGGCCGGGTCGGCCGGCTCACCTCCGATAGCGCGGCAAAGAATGTCAGTGCCCCTCCTCATACTGTGGATATGGATAACGGCATGGCTGTTGCGGAGGCGTTGGAGGCTATTGCTGCCTCTGCCTTGGCGATGGCTGCCGAGGTCCGCAGGGCCGCTGACCCGGGTTCGGGGGACGCTGGTTTCGAGCCGGATCCCGTTGACCCTTTGGGGGAGCTGGCAACTGCGTGCCTGGACGGGCTGACCGGGGTGGCGGGGATGGAGGCCCGGCTTGCGGCTGTGAAGGTGGATCTTGCTGCCGGCTACGTCACGGCGGACGCGGCCATGGCAGTCCAGGGCAAAAGCCCGCAGGACTTGATCTCCCAGCAGATGGCCGTGAGGGCGGAGGTGGCCGGCGCGCTGACCATCAGCGAAGGCGCTGCCGAACGGTTGCTGGTTGAATCGGGCCTGCTGACCACGGAACTGCCGGTGACTCTTGCCGCGCTGCAGGCGGGAAGCATTTCGTGGCAGCACGCGCGGATCATGTGTGATGAGACCGAAGGGCTGTCACCTGAAGCGGCCGCGGCGTTCGAGGCCCACTTCCTGGACCCGGACGCTCCCGGCGCGGCGCGGGGCTGCTTTGCGGGGGACCTGGCCCCGGCGAGGTTCCGGGCCAAGGCCCGGTACTGGCGGGAACGGCACCACCAGGACAGCATCGAAAAACGGCACCAGCACAGCGTGAAGGACCGGCGGCTGGAGTACACCCCGGACCGGGACGGCATGGCCTGGCTGTCGGCGTACCTGCCCGCGGACCAGGCCGCGGGGATCTGGAACCGCACCACCGCCATCGCACGCGGTCTCCAAGGGCCCACCGAAACCCGCACCCTCACCCAGCTCCGGGTCGATGTCTTTTCCACCTTGCTGCTCACCCCAAACCACAGAGCACATGGGACCCACGGAGCAGACGGAAAAGAGGGTGTTCCCGCAGGTGACGCCACAACCGGCTCCGGCCTGGCTGGTGATGTGCCGTCCCCGGCAGCGCAGGT
This sequence comes from Arthrobacter sp. NPDC057388, assembly GCF_042668165.1. Lineage (NCBI taxonomy): Bacteria > Bacillati > Actinomycetota > Actinomycetes > Micrococcales > Micrococcaceae > Arthrobacter > Arthrobacter sp. NPDC057388. Next base: position 4,858 of record NZ_JBHVBL010000076.1, on the reverse strand, counting down.
GCTGGTCACAGTTCCGGTGTTCGCGCTACTCGGCATGACGGACGAGCCCGCCACCCTGGACGGGTACGGGCCGATCCCACCCGCGATGGCCCGCCGGCTCGTCGCCGACGGCGCAACCTCGTTCTTCCGGGTCCTGACCGACCCGCGGGACGGGGCACCGCTGGAGATCGGACGCACCAGCTACCGGCTGACCAAACCGATGCGCCACTGGCTCCGCCTCCGCGACGCCAGATGCTCGTTCCCCGGCTGCAGCAACCATTCCCTGGACAACGACGCCGACCACATCCTCGCCTGGGCCGACGGCGGCGGCACCGGCGTGGCCAACCTCGGCCAGCCCTGCCCCAAGCACCACCGGCTCAAACACGCCACCGCGTGGAGACCGGTCGGCGCCACCAAGGACCACCCGCCCGGCTGGACCTCACCCGCCGGGCGCCACTACCCGGCCGAACACCAGGACTGGGAACCACCCACCTGGCCAGAACTATCTCCCTGCCAAGGTGAGTCAGTCGCGCCACCCGACCGGGACTGCCCGGAGCCGCCGGGCTGGTTCGGCGCGCCACCGGAACAAGCTTTGCCGGAGCCGCCCGACTGGCTTGATTCTCCGGATCAGCCAGACGAGCCCGATGACTTCGACGGCTACCCGGGCCTGGCCAGCTACCGGGTTCCGGAATCTTCGGTGGCACCCGAGGACTCCGACAGTGTTCGGTGGCTGCAGGCTGTGTACGGCCAAGGACTGCCGCTGCCGCCGGACCCGTTGCCTGACTGGCCAACCTGGACGGCCGCCTAGAATGCGGCTTTGATCCCAGGCCCCTGCTCTACATTCACTCCGTTGAGACATTGGAATGCTTCAAGGGCCGGTCATGAACAGGGCCCTGGGTGATGATTCGCTGTAGAAGCCAAGCATGCCGGTCAGGTGTCAGGACCGGGACCAGCGGTATTCGTTCTCCGGCCGGCCGGGAGCGCCGTAGCGGGCCGTCCGGGACACCGTTCCGGCGTCGGCCAGGTACTCAAGGTAGCGGCGCGCCGTCACCCTCGACATACCCAGGGCGGTCATGACTTCGGTGGCCGAGACGGCACCCGGCTGTTCCTTCATAAAGTCGCGGACGGCGTCGAGCGTTGAGGGCGCCAGGCCCTTGGGCAGCGGCAGCTCCGACGGTGCCCGCAGGCTCGCGAACGCCTGGTCCACATCGCTCTGCGATGCGGCCGCCTTCGCTGACCCAGCTTCCGGTCCAGCCAGCTGCTCACGGAACTGCCGGTAGCTTTCCAGCTTGTCCGCGAAAGTGGAATACGTGAACGGCTTGATGAGATATTGCACGACGCCGATGGAGACGGCGCTGCGGACAATCGCCAGTTCCCGGACAGCTGTGATGGCGATGATGTCGGCGAAGTGCCCCGCGGAGCGCATCCTTCGCGCAATGTCGAGGCCATGCAGGTCCGGCAGGTTCATGTCCAGCAGAACCAGCTCCACCGGGCTGCCGGCGGCGGAGAACTCGGTGAGCATCCGGAGCGCCGACTGTCCGTCCGGGGCCGATCCCGCCAGCGTGAAGCCGTCCACCCTGCCCACGTAGGCGGCGTGTGCCGCGGCTGCGACGGGCTCATCCTCGACGACGAGGACTCGGATGTCTGTCACGTGTGCTCCTCCGGGAGACTCGGGGTGGCCGTGCCCGGCGGGACGGCGGGTTGGACAGTTCCAGGCGGGAACGGGCCGGCGGGAAGCGCGATGTCGAAACGCGCACCGCCGGTGCTCGCACTGCTGATGGTCATGGTACCGGCCAGGCGCTGGACGGCCTGTTTCACCAGGGCAAGGCCAAGGCCGCGGCCGAAGGGTCCGGCCTTCTTGGTGCTGAAACCGTAGCGGAACACATCGTCCACGGCCGAAGGGTCAATGCCCTTGCCCGTATCCTGCACGGTGATCTCCATGCCGCCGCCCGATGTGTCCACCCGCAGCTCTACGCGCCTGGGTGCAGGGGCGTCGGCGGCGGCGTCGATGGCATTGTCCAACAGGTTGCCGAGGACCGTGACGAGGTCCTGTACGGCAAGGTCCCCGCCAAGGGTCGGTCCGCTCGCCTCGACCACCAGCTCCACTCCGCGCTCGTGGGCTTGAGCCGCCTTGCCCATCACCAGCGCGCTCAGCACGGGCTCCTGGACCGAACCGACCATGTCGTCCGTCAGCTGCTGGCTCAGCTCAAGGTCCCTGGTAGCAAAGTCGAGGGCCTCGTCGGTCCTTCCCAGCTCCAGCAGGGAGACCATCGTGTGCAGCCGGTTTGCATGTTCGTGGGTCTGTGCGCGGAGCGCATCGGACAATGTCCGCATGCTTTCAAGCTCGGTGCCCAGGGACTCGATCTCGGTGCGGTCGCGGATCGTGGCCACGGTTCCGAAGAGCCTGTCCCGCTGCCGCTCCGACGGGGAGCCTGGACCCACAGCCGGGCGCTGGTTGACCACAAGTACGCCGTTATGCGTGAGGTGGATTTCATCGTGGGCCGTCCGGCCTGATTCAAAAAGCTCCTTCAGGCTCGGGGCGAGGGGCAGGTCAGCGAGCAGCGGCGTGGCCGCGTGGTCGTCCTCCGCTTCCCGCGGCTCCAGCCCCAGCAGCTCCGCCGCCTGGTCGTTGTAGATGACCACCCTTCCGGCGGGGTCTATCAGGACAACGCCCTCCCGGACCGAGTGGAGCACCGATTCGTAGTAGGCGAACAGCTGGGCCAGCTGCTCGGGTCCCCACCCCCTGGTCACCCGGCGCAGGTAGCGGCCCAGAAACCACGACGCCAGCGATCCGCCTGCCAGCAGCGAGCCGGATACGGCCAGCAGCGCAGGCAGCCTGCCGGAGACCGCCACGTCAACTGTATTGACGGTCACGCCGGCTGCCACGAGCGCGCGGACCGCACCGCGGGCATCCTTCACCGGGGCGATCGTACGCACCGACGGCCCCAGCGTTCCGGCCGTGATCTCGGTGAATACGTGACCCTGGAGAGCCTGTTCGATCGACCCGATATATGGCTTGCCTAGCTCCTCGTCCAGCGGGTGGGTCCAGCGCGTCCGGTCCGGGGCCATGATGGTGATGAAATCGGCCCCGGAATCGGCCATGACCTTCAACGCGTACGGCTGCAGCTGCGCCGACGGGTTACCTGTCCCTGCCGCCTGCAACACCAGAGGGTTGTCCGCGATGGACGTCGCCAGTGCACTCATCCTCCGGCCGGCCTCGTCATAGGCATGGTCGCGGGCGTCCACGAAAACGGCCGTCCCGACGATGGCCGTCAGGGCCAGCATGAACAGCAGGTTCGCGACGAACAGCCGCCTCGCGATGCTCCAGCGGTGGATCATCAACACCTCCCATGACCAATATGAACGCAACGGTGAGCCAAGTCACTCCGTGGCCAATGATGGAAGTCACAAAGGACCGACGCGCGGAGCCCAGAGATTGTGCCGAAGCGTCTTCCAGATTATCCATAAGGAGAGACAACATGGCTTCTCAACGAGGAGAGTCGGCAGCGCCGGCTAAAGCCGAGCGTAAGGGACTCGACAAGTCCCATTACCTCTACATTGCGGTCATCGCCGCAGTCGTTCTCGGCGCTCTGGTGGGACTGCTGTTCCCCGAGGTCGGAAAATCCCTCAAGCCCCTCGGTGACGGCTTCATCAAGCTGATCAAGATGATGATCGCCCCCGTGATCTTCTGCACCATCGTGCTGGGCATCGGTTCCATCGCCAAGGCAGCCACCGTCGGCAAGGTCGGCGGGCTGGCGCTGGGCTACTTCGTCGTGATGTCCACTTTCGCCCTGGCGATCGGCCTCGTCGTCGGCAACCTCATCCACCCGGGTGAGGGGCTCAAGCTCACGCCGTACGACCCCAATAAGAAGGCGGCCACGGACAGCACCGTTGACTTCCTGCTCGGCATCATTCCCGGGGACATTCCGGTGCTGCCCACCCTGCTCGCCGCCATCCTCGTCGGCTTCGCGCTGCAGAAGATGGGCCCGCAGGGCGCACCGATCCTGAAGGCGATCGGCCACGGCCAGGCGCTGGTGTTCCGCATCCTGATCATGATCATGTGGCTTGCCCCCGTGGGTGCCTTCGGTGCCATCGCCGCAGTGGTCGGCGCCACCGGCTTCCAGGCCATCGTGAGCATGTTCACGCTGATGATCGCCTTCTACATCACCTGCGCCGTGTTCATCGTCGTCATCCTCGGCGGACTGCTGCAGGTTGTCACCGGCGTGAACATCTTCAAGCTGATGAAGTACCTGGCCCGCGAATACCTGCTGATCTTCTCGACGTCCTCCTCTGAAGCCGCCCTGCCGCGCCTCATCGCCAAGATGGAGCACCTCGGTGTCTCCAAGCCGGTGGTCGGCGTGACGGTTCCGACCGGCTACTCCTTCAACCTGGACGGCACGGCCATCTACCTGACCATGGCTTCCCTCTTCGTGGCCAACGCCATGGGCACCCCGCTGGACCTCGGCGCCCAGATCTCCCTGCTGGTCTTCATGATCATCGCCTCCAAGGGTGCGGCAGGCGTCACCGGCGCCGGCCTGGCCACCCTCGCTGCCGGCCTGCAGGCGCACAAGCCGGAACTCCTCGGGGGCGTCGGTATGATCGTGGGCATCGACCGCTTCATGTCCGAGGCCCGTGCCCTGACCAACTTCACCGGCAACGCCGTCGCCACGCTGCTGATCGGCACCTGGGTCAAGGAAGTCGACGGCGAACAGGTCAACCGGGTGCTGTCCGGCCAGGAACCGTTCGACGAGCAGACCATGGTGGCGCACCACCACGGCGTCGCGGAAACCCCGGCCGCTACGGTGGCAGCCAAGGCCTGACGCCAAGGCCAGAGCCAGTACGACAACATGAAACCGCCCGCACAGGCGCAGCCTGTGCG
>NZ_JBHVBL010000075.1:0-10589 GCF_042668165.1 Arthrobacter sp. NPDC057388 | reverse complement strand
CCTTTCGGTGGCCGGCCCGGCGTTGTTTATGGCGGCTACACCGCCCGGAAGGAATATTCTGCGGAGGCGACAGTCTCATTGTCGTCGTTCAAGGTGATGACGGCGTCGACGGCGCTTCCGGACAGAGCCGGCGGCAGCCAGTGCTCGGCGTCCTGCCACATCCGTTCCAGCGGAAGCGCGGAAACCAGGAACCACTCGGGAATGATCTCGGAGCTCTCAACGGGTTCCCCGGCCCACCGGCGGGTCGTGAAAAGGCGGGTCGACATGTTCCAGTCGGGGCGGGCGGGAAAGACGAATTCCACCGTCCCGGCGTCGGACAGGTCCTCCTCGAGGACAACGACGCCGGCTTCCTCCAGCACTTCCCGGCAGGCCGCCTGGGCATCAGTCTCACCGGCCTCCACGTGGCCGCCGAGCCCAACGATCTTCCCTGTTCCGAAGCCGGTCCTCTTCAGGCCAAGGAGTACCTCGGGCCCTGCTTCCGGGTGTTCCCGCAGGAGAAAGCAGAGGGTAACGGGCACGGAGGTCATAAGGACCAGCCTAACGGTGCCGGCACCCCGTCCCGCCTTATCCCAGGGCCCTGGGGTGGGCCGCCGCGTAGACTTCGCGCAGCGTATCCGCGGTGACCAGTGTGTACACCTGCGTGGTGGTCACCGAGGCATGCCCGAGCAGTTCCTGGACCACGCGGACATCCGCCCCGCCTTCGAGCAGGTGGGTGGCAAAGGAATGCCGCAGCGTGTGCGGGGAGACGTCCTTGGTGATCTGTGCCTTGTCCGCGGCGGCCTTCAGGATGGTCCAGGCGCTTTGCCGGCTGATCCGCCCTCCCCTGGCGTTCAGGAACAGCGCGGGCGTGCCCTTGCCTTTACCCGCGAGCAGCGGGCGGCCCCGGACCAGGTAGGCGTCGAGGGCGCGGGCCGCGAAGGATCCGAGGGGAACGAGGCGTTCCTTGGAGCCCTTGCCGAACAGCCGAACGATGGCCGGTCCGGATTCGGCGGCCTGGACGGAGAGGTCGTCGACGTCGAGCCCAACGGCTTCGCTGATCCGCGCTCCGGTGGAGTACAGGAATTCCAGCAGTGCCCGGTCGCGAAGGCCCGTTGCAGTGTCTGTGCCGGCGGCTTCCAGGATCCTGGTGACCTCGTCCACCGTGATGGCCTTGGGCAGCCGTTTGCCGGGCATTGGCGGGTGGACATCACTGGCGGGGTCCGCCGTCGTCGTTCCTTCCAGCGCCCAGAAGCGGTGCAGACCGCGGACGGCAACCACGGTCCGCGCCGCGGACCGCACCCCCAGCGGAGTGCCGCCGTCGGCGCCGTCGGAGAGCGCCTGCGCAAAGCCCGTTACGTGGTGGCGGGTGATCTCAGCCGGGCTGCCGAGGCCCTGGCCCGCGAGGTAGGCCGAATAGCGGGCGAGATCCCGGCGGTAGGCGGACAGGGTGTTCGCAGCCAGGCCCCGTTCCACGCCCATGTGCTGCAGGTAATCGGTCACGCCGCGGTCAATGGCCGTGCGGGGCCGTTCCGGCGGCACCGTTTCCGTGCCTGCCTTCACCAGCCGTGACGCCCTGTCCGTTTCGGGGGCCGGAGAGCCTTCCGGTGCGGCTGTGTCCGCGGACATCAGCGCTGGCTGGGGTGCGCCGGCCAGTCGGCGTCGCCCGGCCGCAGTCCGTTGAAGCCCTCCGCCTTGGCGGCGGCAGCAGCGAGGATTCCGACGACGGCAGACGGGTTGTGCAGGCGTCCCTCCAGAACTGCGGAGACGGCCTCCTCCAAGGGGATCCAGTGGAGCTCGATTTCAGCCTCTTCGTCCGTGCGGACGTGCAGTTCGTGATGCGGGACCTCGGTGAGTCCGCGGGCGAGGTAGATGCGGATTGCCTCGCTGGAGGAGCCGGGCGAGTTGAAGAAGTCCACCAGGACGTTCCACTTGCTGGCGATCAGGTCCGCTTCCTCGGCCAGCTCGCGGGCGGCGCCCACCAGGAAGTCCTCCCCCTCGACATCGAGCAGGCCCGCGGGGATCTCCCACAGGTCCATGCCCACGGGGTGGCGGTACTGCTTGATGAGGAGCACTTCGCCGTCGTCGTTCATGGGGAGGATGGCGACGGCACCGGGGTGCTCGATGTAGTCCCTGACCAGCGGGTCACCCTCGGCGGTGAGCTTGAAGCTGTCGCTCACCACATCCCAGATCCGGCCGTTGTAGACCCGCTCCCGGGAGAGCAGACGGCGCGGGCTCGGCGCATCCGAAACCTGCCGGCCAGCAGGGGTGTTTTCAGAATTACCGGGCATCGCGCCGTCCTTACTCTATGGGTGCTGTGGGTTTACTCTGCCGGGTTCTACTCTGCCGTGGCTTCGGCGGAGCCGGCCGCGGCGGGTTCGAAAGTGTTCCCGGCGCTGCCGCCCTGGTGGTCCAGGGCGGCCTTGACGAGTCCGGCAAAGAGCGGGTGCGGCCGGGTGGGCCGTGAGCTCAGTTCCGGGTGCGCCTGGGTGGCCACGTAGTAGGGGTGCACCTCGCGGGGCAGCTCCACGTACTCCACCAGCTTGCCGTCAGGCGACGTACCGGAGAACACCAGGCCCTCGGCGGCGATCTGCTCGCGGTACTTGTTGTTCACCTCGTACCGGTGGCGGTGGCGTTCGCTGACGGTGGTTTTGCCGTAGGTCTCGGCGATGACCGAGCCCTCGTCCAGCTTGGCCTCGTACAGGCCAAGGCGCATGGTGCCGCCGAGGTCGCCGCGGCCCTCGACGAATTCCAGCTGCTCTTCCATCGTGGCGATGACCGGGTACTTGGAGTCCGGCTCGAACTCGCTGGAGGAGGCACCTTCCAGGCCGACGACGTTGCGGGCGTACTCGATGACCATGCACTGCAGGCCCAGGCACAGGCCCAGGACGGGCAGCCGGGACTCGCGGGCGAACTTCAGGGCGCCCAACTTGCCTTCCAGGCCGCGGATGCCGAAGCCGCCCGGAACGCAGATGGCGTCCACGCCCTCGAGGGAGCGTACTGCGCCCTCGTGGGTTTCGCATTCGTCGGACGGAACCCAGCGGATCTTGACCTTGGCGTTGTTGGCGAAGCCGCCTGCGCGCAGGGCCTCCGTGACGGAAAGGTATGCGTCCGGGAGGTCGATGTACTTGCCCACCAGGGCAATTTCGACCTCGTGCTTGGGGTTGTGGACCGCCTCGAGGAGCTTGTCCCAGCTGGTCCAGTCCACGTCCTTGAACGGCAGGTCCAGTGCCCGGACGATGTACGAATCCAGGCCCTGGGTGTGCAGCGTCTTCGGGATGTCGTAGATGCTGGGGGCGTCGGCGGCGTTGACCACGGCGTCGATGTCGACGTCGCACATGCGGCCGATCTTTTCGCGCATGGCCTCGGGCACTTCGCGGTCCGAGCGGATCACGATGGCTTCCGGCTGGATGCCGATGGAGCGGAGGGCGGCCACGGAGTGCTGCGTGGGCTTGGTCTTCAGTTCCTGCGAAGGACCGATGTACGGGACCAGTGAAACGTGGAGGAAAAAGACGTTGGTCCGGCCGATGTCCTGGCGGACCTGGCGAGCGGACTCGAGGAAGGGCTGCGACTCGATGTCGCCGACGGTCCCGCCGATTTCCGTGATGATGACGTCCGGTGCGTTCTTGCCCTCGGCAGGAAGCCGCATCCGGCGCTTGATCTCATCGGTGATGTGCGGGATGACCTGGACCGTGTCACCGAGGTATTCGCCGCGGCGTTCCTTGGCGATGACCGTGGAGTAGACCTGGCCGGTGGTCACGTTGGCCGAGCCCTCAAGGTTTTCGTCGAGGAAGCGCTCGTAGTGTCCGATGTCGAGGTCGGTTTCAGCACCGTCGTCTGTGACGAAAACCTCGCCGTGCTGGAAGGGGTTCATCGTGCCCGGATCCACGTTCAGGTAGGGATCGAGCTTCTGCATAGTTACAGACAGGCCGCGTGCCCGCAGCAGGTGTCCGAGGCTGGAGGCCGTCAGTCCCTTGCCTAGCGAGGACGCCACACCGCCGGTGACGAAGATGTGTTTTGTCTTGGACGAGCCCGGGAACCGGGAATTTACACGGGAATTTGATCGCTGCACCACGGAATTCGAGCCTATCATCAATTGAGCCTTCCACGGATCGGGTATGCCTCCCCAAAGGCTTCAGTTTTCCCTGTCCGGGCGCTCCCGGCAAGGGCAGGCATGGCCTTTGATGGGAACCGGACCCGGCCTTACGCCTGCTGCGGCAGGAGCTTGGCGTCGTCCAGCAGTTCCTGGGCGTGTGCCTGCGCGGTTTCGGAGTCCTCCTGGCCTGCGAGCATCCGGGCAAGTTCCTTCACGCGCTCCGCTTCGTCCAGGAGCTGGACGTCGCTGGAGGTGAAGCCTTTGGCGGTGGAGCCGTCGGCGCCGCGGACAGAGTTCTTGGTCACACGGATGTGCTGGTCGGCGAAGGCCGCCACCTGCGGCAGGTGCGTCACCACCAGAACCTGCACATGCCGGGCCAGCATGGCCAGCCGGCGGCCGATCTCGACGGCGGCACGGCCGCCCACGCCGGCGTCGACCTCGTCAAAGACGAACGTGGGCACGGGGTCGACAGCAGCCAGCACCACCTCGATGGCGAGCATGACCCTGGAGAGTTCACCGCCGGACGCGCCCTTGCCCAGCGGCCGGGCGGGGGCGCCGGAGTGCGGCTGCAACAGGAACGAGATCTCATCACCGCCGTGGGGCCCCAGCTGGGCTGCGGGTTCGATGGTGATCACCAGGGTGGCGTCAGCCATGGCGAGTGCCTTCAGCTCGGCGCTGACCCGGGCGGAAAGGTCCTTGGCGGCCTTGGCGCGGACCTTGCTGATGGCCGCGGCCTGCTTCTTCAGCTCGGCCGCGGCCCGGGCCACCTCGGCCTCCAGGTTTTCGATCCGGGTGGAGTCTCCCTGCAGTTCGTCGAAGCGGGCGCGGGCGTTTTCCGCCCATTCAAGGACCTCGTCGATGCTGGGGGCGTACTTCCGGACGAGTTTGGCCAGTGCCGCCCGGCGTTCCTCGATCTCGGCCAGGCGCTCGGGCCCCTCCGAGTCCAGCCCCGCCTGGTAGCTGGCGAGCTCCGTGGCGATGTCGTTGAGCAGGAATCCCACTTCGGCGAGTCTGGCTGCTGCCGAGCCCAGTTCCTCGTCGTGCTCGGCCACGTGCTCCAGCGTCCGCTTGGCGGCATCCACGAGCGATGTCGCGTCGCCGGCCTCGCCGAAGTCCTCGGCGATGAGGGCCTGGTGCGCTGTGCTGGCCGCGATCCGGAGTTCCTCAACGTTGGCCAGCTTCACCGACTCGGCCTTGAGCGCCTCGTCCTCCCCCGCCTGCGGGTCAATGGCATCGATCTCCACCAGCGCGGCTTCCAGGGACTCGGCCTCGCGAAGCCGCTCGCGTTCCGCACTGCGGAGCGAGTCCAGCTCTGCCTGGCTGGACTTCCAGGAGCTGTAGAGGGCCTGGAAGCCGGCGAGCGACGACGCCAGGCCGTCCCCCGCGAACTTGTCGAGGGCCTCACGCTGTGCCGCAGCACCCTTGAGCCGGATCTGGTCCGTCTGGCCGTGCACCACCACCAGCGACTCACCGATTTCGGCCAGCACGCCCACCGGGGCGGCACGGCCGCCAAGGAAGGCCCGGCTCCGTCCGTCGGCACCCAGGCGGCGGGACAGCAGCAGTTCCGCACCGCCGTCGTACTCTTCAACCTCAGCCCCGGCGTCCCTGGCGCGTTCCAGCGCGAGGTGCCCGGATTGCAGCTGCACCACCGCTTCCGCGGAGGCGCTCTTGGCGCCGCTGCGCACGGCGCCGGCGTCGGACCGTGCTCCCAGCAGCAACCCGACGGCGGTGACCACCATGGTCTTGCCGGCACCGGTCTCGCCGGTGACCACGCTGAGCCCCGGGCCCAGCGGCAGTGTGGCGTCGGTGATGACGCCGAGATCGCGGATTCTCAGTTCTTCAAGCATGGTTCACTTTTCAGTCGGAGGATCGGATTCTGAACCGGGTTCGTACGGCCGAACGCCCGGGGGCGGCGGCATGGTCCGGGGCGTGCGGACGATCGGCACGGGACCGGTGTGGATCTGTTCGGACTGCGGCACGGGACCGCGCCAGCCATGGATGGGGAGCTCGAATTTGCGGACCAGCCGGGCGGAGAACGGCGTCTGGTGAGTGCGCGCCAGGCGGACGGGTGTGGAGGACCGGGTGACCTCCACGCGGGCGCCGGGCGGCAGGTCCACGGAACGCCGGCCGTCGCACCACAGGACGCCCAGGGCGTCCGTCCGGTTGAGGACTTCGACGGCCAGCCGGGACCGCGGCGAGACCACCAGCGGTTTGGCGAAGAGGGCGTGCGCGCTGATGGGCACGATGAGGAGGGCCTCAACCTCGGGCCACACCACTGGCCCGCCGGCAGAAAAGGCGTAGGCGGTGGATCCGGTGGGTGTCGCGAGCACCACGCCGTCGCAGCCGAAGGAGGTCAGCGGGCGCTCGTCCACTTCGGTGACCAGTTCGAGCATCCGTTCCCGGTCGCCTTTTTCGATGGCGGCCTCGTTCAGCGCCCAGGTGTGCCAGATCTTTTGGCCGCGGACCCAGACCTGGACGTCGATGGTCATGCGCTCCTCCACCGTGTATTCACGGCTGGCAATCCATTCGACTGTCTGGGCGAGGTCCGCACGCTCGCTTTCGGCGAGGAAACCGACGTGGCCAAGGTTCACGCCCAGCAGCGGCACGTCCTCTTCGCGGACCAGCTCGGCCGCCCTCAGGATGGTCCCGTCTCCGCCCAGCACCATGACAAGTTCGACGTCGGGAAGCTGGATATGGTCGTGGAGGATCTCGACGGGCTGCTCCATCTGTCCGAAGAAACCCTCCATGTCGGCCAGTTCGGACTTCTGCATGACGGGGATGATGCCGGAGGCATGGAGCTGGGCGCACGCCTCCCAGGCCGCCTTTAGGGATTCCTCGCGACCGGTGTGGGCAAGTACCAGTACACGCCTGCTCATCGCGTTCCGCTCTCTAGTGGTTCGGCCAGATCTTTCCCAGCAACGCAGCCACGGCTGCGTCCCGCTCTTCGATCTTAGGCAAGTCTTCGGACATTCTTTGCGTTATCCACAGGAAGTACTCGACGTTTCCGTCCTGGCCGGGCAGCGGGCTGGTGGCCAGCCCCCGCAGTTCCAGTCCGGCGTCGAGCGCCGCCCCCGCCACTTTACCGACAGCCAGGCGCCGTTCGCGCTCCGAGGTGACCACTCCGGTGCGGGCGAGCCGCTCCTTGCCGATCTCGAACTGGGGCTTGACCATAAGGACCAGGTCGCCGCCCGGGGCGGTGCAGGCTGCCAGCGGGGCCAGCACCAACGTCAGGGAAATAAAGGACAGGTCGGCAACCGTGACCTGTGCCGGGCCGCCGATCTGGCCGGGTTCCATGTAGCGGACGTTCAGCCCCTCGTGCACACTGACGCGCGGATCGCTGCGGAGCTGCGGTACCAGCTGGCCGTGCCCGACGTCGACCGCCACCACGTGCGCGGCGCCCCGCCGAAGCAGGACATCGGTAAAGCCGCCCGTGGAGGCACCGGCGTCAAGGCACCGTTTGCCTTCGACGGCGACGGCAGGGAACGCGTCGAGCGCTCCGGCCAGCTTGTGGCCGGCCCGGCTGACGTACGCGTCCGCCGCATCTTCGGCGACGTTCAGTTCACGGTCATCGCCCACCTGGAGCGACGCTTTGGCCAGGACATCGCCGCCGGAAGTCACCTTGCCCTCGGCGATGAGCCGGGCGGCATGCGTGCGGGAGCGCGCCAGTCCCCTGCTGACAAGCAGTTGGTCGAGTCTGGGCATGGTCAGGCGGCACCCGGTCCCGGCCGCGGCTTGTCGTGCTTCCGCTCTTCATGCTGGGGCTCCTCATACTGGGGCTCCTCATTCAGGGCCTCCAGCAGGGCATCATGAATGCCGGCATAGACGGCCGGGTGCTCCGAAACGGGGAGCCCCTGAACTTCGCGAACCTGTTCCAGGATGGTTCGGACCGCGGGGTCTGCGACTCCACTGTCCGGGCCGCTGCTGTCCGGGCCGTTATCCGGGCCGTTGGCGGGCAGCGCCAGCTCGGGCCAGATAAGATCCGCGGCTCCCGCTCCGGGCGCGTCGTTATTCAACTCGGGCATGGCACCAGTCTATTGATCCAGCCATTCGAGTTCGGGAGCCGTGGGGATGTCGGCGTCCGGCCGGGCCGTCCACCATGCCGCGCAGGCCGCACGCCACGAATCGAGGTCGTCCTTGGCCCCGGCGATGCGGATGGCGTTGCCGTCAACGGTGGCCGAGGCATTCCCGCAACGGAACGTCCCGCCGTCGCCATTAATTTCCGGATAGGGCTCATACAGGCCGGTCAGGTCGTGAATGATGTAGCGCGGCCGCTCGTCAGTCTTGGCTGCCAGCATGGATTCCACGGTGTCGATGCCGGTCAGCACCGCCACCGTGGCGAAGCCGGCCCGGTTGCCGCCCAGGATGTCGGTGTCGAGGCGGTCACCAACAACCAGCGGCCGGTCCGACGACAGGCGCTTGGCCGCCGCGTGGAACAGCGGGGCTTCCGGCTTGCCGGCGACGAGGGGCTGCCGGCCGGTTGCGGCCGAGACGGCAGCAACCAGGGAGCCGTTGCCCGGAGCCGTTCCCCGGTTCTGCGGGAGGGTCATGTCGGTGTTCGTCGCAACCCACAGCACATCGGCGTCTGCCAGGACGAAGGACGCTTCGGCGAGCTCCTTCCAGCCGATGGCCGGGTTGAAGCCCTGTACCACCGCCACCGGGTTCTCCTCGGCGCTGTGCACCGGCTTCAGCCCAACGAGCTCAACCTCGTGGGCCAGTGCCGGACTGCCGGTGATCATGACGGCGGCCCCTGCGGGCAGCAGGGACGCCAACAGGTCAGCGCCGGCCTGGGAGGAGCTCACCACCTGGTGGTCCTCGGCGGGAGCGCCGAGCTCACGCAGGTGCGCCGCCACCTGGGCCGGGGTACGGGAGGCGTTGTTCGTGACGTAGCCCAGGCCGACGCCGATCCCGTCCAGCCGCTGCAGTGACTCCACAGCCCCGGGGATGGCATGCGGACCCCGGTAGACCACTCCGTCAAGGTCGGCCAGCAGGGCGTCGAAACGCGAAATCAGTTCTGTGTCGTTCATGCCGGATTAGTCCTCTGCACTGTTCTGGCGCCCCTCGGCGTCCTGGTGTCCGGTGTGTTCGGCGTCCGCGTCCTGGAGGTCGGCTTCGGTGTCATCGTCAGGTTCTGCGGAATCCTCGTCGGACTCGGCGTCATCGGATTCGAAGTAGTCCGCTTCGGCGTCGTCCAGGTTCTCGTCCGCCGCGTCCGCTGAGGGACGCTGCCCCGCAGCTTCCTCCTCGGTGCTGATGCTGGAGGCTGCCTGGCTGCCGGAAACGTCGTCCCGCGCTGCGTCGTCCTGCGCTGCACTATCCTGGGTTGCGGTGCCTGCGGCCTGCGCAATCCGCTTCCGGCGTTCGGCCTCTTCGCGGGCTTCCTCTTCCTCGTCCCAGCCGAGGTCGATGATGTCCGGTTCCTCGGCCATGCCAAGCCCCAGGGCTTCTTCCGCCACGACGGCCTGCCGCTGCCACTTTCCGGCCTCGGCTTCGCGGCCGGCGGCAGTCAGGGCATCACCGTAGGCCCGGAACAGACGCGGGCTGTAGGAGAAGGCGCGGTTGATGTCCAGCTGCGGAATCTCCAGCTCCGCCACGGCGGCGTCCAGCTGACCGAGGTCTGCGCGGGCACCGGAGGCGACAATGGCCAGCTCCACCTTACCGGGCGCGTCGAGGTCCTGGGCCTCCTCGGAACGGGCCACATCAAGGGCCCTGTCGGGCCGGCCCAGGCCGCGTTCGCAGTCGGCCATTACGGGCAGGTGGACGTTCGAACCGCTGATCCGGCGGTAGGTGCGGAATTCCCGCAGCGCCTCCCCATAGTGTCCTGCGGCATACGCCGTGAGACCGACGGCCTCACGCACGGCGGCCAGGCGGCCGCCGCGGCGGCTCGCGGCGAGGGCGTGCTGGAACGCCAGTTCGGGCTCTTCATCGAGGAGCCGTCCGGCCATCACCAGGTGGCGGGCCACCCACTCCGCACTCTTGGATTCCAGGGTCTTGATCTGGTGCTGAGTGGCGCGGTCAAGTTCCTTGCCAGTGACGTCCTCGTCGATCTCGGGAGAACGCTCACGGTCCGGGCGGTTGGCGCTGCGGAGATCGCGGGCGTTGGGCACGCGGGCGGGGCGGTCCTCTCCCCTGTCGCGGCCGAACTGGCGGGGCCCGGAGTCGCCACGGTCAAAACCGCGGGGTGCACGGTCCTCTCGCGGTGCGCGGTCCTGCCAGCCGCCGCGGTCCTCGCGCGGTGCACGGTCCTGGCGGTCACCGAAGGGGCGGCGATTGTCTCCGCCGCCATAGCTGCGGCGGTCGCCCTCACCGTCACGGCGTGGACGGTCACCAAACGGCTTACGGTCACGATCACTAAACTGCCGGCGCTCACCGCCGCCAAAACCACGGCGGTCACCCTCGCCGTCGCGGCGCGGACGGTCACCAAACGGCTTACGCTCGCCGCCACCAAAACCACGGCCACCGCCGTCGCCCTCACGACGCGGACGGTCACCAAACGGCTTACGGTCACGATCACCAAACC
>NZ_JBHVBL010000074.1:0-10890 GCF_042668165.1 Arthrobacter sp. NPDC057388 | reverse complement strand
AGGCAAGACCGCCTGAAGCGGTCTTGCCTTCCTGTCTGTGTCAGCTGCAGCGATTACGCAGCGCTAAACCCTTTCCACATTTTCGACGTCGACATGTGAGGAGCGGTCAGCTCTCTCCTTAAAACGGCGTGATTCACGCTGGGAGTAGAACCAGATGGGGATGTAGAGCGCCAGTACGATGAAGCCCACCCAGGTGGGGGTCCATCCGATCTCGAGGCTGTTGAGGTAGACCACGCCGATCAGGCACAGGGGCAGATTGAACAGGCCGAAGAGCATGGCGACGTTCTTCCAGCCCCTGGGGGCCTTGAAGGGGCGATCCAGCTGAGCGAACGCCGGGTGCTTCCTGGCCCTGACATAGGCGAAGAGGCTGATGCCATTGGCGCAGGTGTAGCCGATCGCAGAGGCAGCCACAATGGCGGCCGGATTCCCCATGAAAATGAGGACCAGGTTGAAGGCTCCGATTACCAGCATGGCAACAAACGGGGTGCCGTGGCGGTTTGTTTTACCGAGGGACCGGGGGAGGTTGCCTTCCACGGCCATGGAGTGCATGGCCCGGGACGAGCCCAGGTACGCCGTTTGGATGATCAGGATCATGGCCGCGATCAGCATGATGATGGTGATCATCGAGCCGGCCTGGCCAAAGACTGCCTGCGCCACCGGGATCAGGGGGGACACGGGCTGGTCCAATACACCGTCCACGCCCAGCACGCCGATCACTGCCGCTTGCACGAGCACGAACGAGAAGAAGCAGATGACGCCGCAGGCAAACAGTGCCTTGGAGACGTCCTTGGCCGGGTTCTTGTATTCGGGCCCGTAGATGGCCGCCGTTTCCCAGGCGCAGGCGCTCCACTGTGCGATTGCGAAGATGCCCAGGAGAATCAGGATGTGGTGCATGTCCCAGGCCCAGTCGGCCGGAACCCAGCTGCCGGTGATGTTGGCCAGCTCAACGTGTCCGGTGGCGAAAGGTGCAACGGTCAGGACGACGAGCGGGATCAGGGAAAAGGCGGCCAGGATGTACCCCAGCGTCGCGCCGTCCTTGAGCCCGAACCAGTTGACTACGAACAGGCCGCCGAAGATCACCAGTCCGGTCATGAGGGCGAGCTGGTTTTCCGTAAATATTTCGCCCAGCACGGGGAAGAGTCCGTGCAGGTAGCTTCCCACCAGGATGGAAAAGATCGCCAGTACCGGGGTCCAGGCGAACCAGTAGCTCCAGGCGCTGAAGCCGCCGATCAGCTTGCTCTTGTCGTACTTGCCCTGGTAGTTCTCGGTACGAAAAATATGCTGGGCGAAACCCGGCAGGCCGGAGGCCTTGGGGAAGGTTGTGGCCATCTCGGCATACGCGGCGTTCTGGAAGAAACCCTGCACGACCGACAATCCCCAGATGAGGATTGCCGCAGCAGACAGGTACATTGGAAGGTAGCCCAAAGAGGGCAGAATCAGCAGGGGCACACCCAATGCGATGGCCAAGCCCTGCTTCCAGTCGATCGACCTTTCCAGGTCATTGACTCCGTCGGAACGATTTTCACTCATAACAATCTCCCTTGGACAACTGAGCGTTGTCGGATTTGTGTAGGCCCTGCGTGAGGTCGCGGGCCGGATGAGGAAGCCTTTCCCCGAATACGACACCTTTGTCCCGGTTCCGCTGCTAGTTCAGGCCAGGCTCATCAATGAACCTGCCTGGAAGCGAAGCCGCTATCGGTGGTCCCCTCTCCAACCCCGGCGGGTCGGCCATGAGCGCCGGATTCTTCGAGCTGAAGGCTTCCGAGCCGGTTTGCAAGTACGCACGTCGGCTCTCCTGTGAAACAGATCACTTCGAAGATTACTCCTTAAAGCTGCAATGCAATAGCTTTAATTAGCGGGAGGTTGGTGATGCCGGCTCGATGCCAAGGATTTGCTCGCAGCCGGGGCGCCTACTCCGACGACGGGCAGGGCAAGTGAGGATTGTGGCCGTGGACGCGGGCCGGCCGCCCTCTTCAGGCGCAGCGGACAAAGATGCAGCCGGACAGGTTTTGGGGCACTCCACAGGCCCATTACCCGGAGTTGCCGCTTACAGACCGGCAGCGCCAGGGTTGCCGGCGCTACGAGGTGCGGCGCGTTGTGGTGTAGATCAGGGAGAGCCCGAGGTGCGGAACATCCAGGGGCAAACGGTGTTGGTCCGGGGAACCCGATTTGATCCGCTCGCCAACCAGATACATCCCCGAGTTCCCAAGAATGACGCGGTTGCTGGCGTTGATTAGGGCGGCATCACCGGGGATGACGCGGAGGTGGGGCATGATGAGGGGCTCCAGGTCCTTGATGCGGATGTCGCATCCGGCAACACCCATGAAGGTTCCATGGATAGAAAATGGGGCAGTGAACGTCAGGATGTATTCCTCGAAGCCCAGATAGTCGATGTAGGGGCCCCAGAGCGTCTGTTCGCCAGTGGATTCGGCGGTCGAGAAGAACGGCAGCTTCTCGTAGTCGTAGTAGCGGTTGCTGCCGGGGGTCTGGTCGAAATCCAGTCTTCCCACCGCGCCGGATTCCTTCCGTGACCACCATTCCAGGGCGCGGCCGCCCTCCTCCACGGATTCATGGGCGAAGAATATGCCGGCGCCGACAGCGAAAGCGTTCTTCGCCAGGAAGTCCCGTGAAAGCTTATCCAGCCCGGTCAAGGCAGCCTTATCAACCTTGGACCTGCCCACCAGGTTTCGCTCGAGCAGCGAGGCAACGCTTCTGGAGAGTTCCTCAATCTCGGCGGTGACCCCTGTGGTCCACGAAGTGAGGGCGTCGGCGGCATGTGCGACTTCAGTGTCGGGCTTCATCAGGTTCCTGGATTGATTGGCTGTAACCGAGGGTCAGTTTCGTGTCAATGAGGTGGAAAATATTTCGCCTGATGTGCTCAAGCGCCAGTTTCTGGGCCTTGTCGGGTTGGTCCTGCGCCACTGCCCGGACCAACTCCAAGTGTTCAGCGGTTGCCGTTTCGGGGTCAAGTGGTACGCCGAGGGGAGCCCACAGCTGTTGAACTGACTCTTCCTGAAGCCGGATCTCGGCATTGGCCAGCCTCGGCGACTGTGCCGATACTGCCAACTCGATGTGGAAGCGGCTGTCTGCAGATGCCCGGACTTCAGGTGTTCTGGCCAGGACCAACGCCCGGGCAAGCTCCTGGAGGCGCTCAAAGTCATGTGGTTCCGCGCGTTCGCACGCGAGGCGAATGGTGGTGGCGGCAATGGCCGAGTGTTCATCTCCGATATCGCGTATTTCAGAGATCGACGTCGAAAGAAACCAGTCGCGGATGGCGTCGGTTTGCGTCTGAGGTTGCCGAACGACGAAGGATCCGCCGCTCCGGCCCCTGCGGGTCTCCACGATTCCCCGCTCGCGCAGTTCGCCCAAGGCTTCCCTCAGGGTTGCGCCGCCCACCCCGAACATGTCTG
Source organism: Arthrobacter sp. NPDC057388 (assembly GCF_042668165.1). Lineage (NCBI taxonomy): Bacteria > Bacillati > Actinomycetota > Actinomycetes > Micrococcales > Micrococcaceae > Arthrobacter > Arthrobacter sp. NPDC057388. The sequence continues at coordinate 7,480 of NZ_JBHVBL010000074.1, read as the reverse complement.
AGAGGGCCGCTTCCGGGGGTAAACGTTCACCCACCTTGATCAGTCCAAGGGCGATGGCCGTGGAGATCCTGTCGACGATCGCATCGGCCCGCTCGATTTCGGGCAGGGACCTGTAGATCTGCGACTCGAAAGGGGTCGGCGAGGCCAAAAGTCTGCGCTCCGAAGATGGGCTACGGGTTGGGCTAATACTACAGTCCGGCAGTACTTAAAGAGCTTTGATCTCCTGTGGAGCCTTTCGCGTCCGCTGCTTCCGGGTCCCTTCCAACCACCCACCAATCCTTAAGGGTAGTAAGAACCGTCAGAAAACAGTGTTACCCCCACCCTTGTGCTTCGGAATCATGGATATCAACCAGAAAGCATCCACTCGGCTGCTACAGGCCGATGGCCGAATCGAAGGGAAAAATCGTGAATCCGACAGCAACCGCGACGACTGCGGTCTACAGCACCACGGAAGACATTGTGCGCAACCTGTCCCTCGTCAGGGACGAGATCGCGGCTACGGCGGCCAAAATCGACGAGCAGCAGGTAGTTACCCTGGCACGCCACATCAACCTGACGGGCCGCATCTTCGTCGCCGGAGCGGGCCGCAGCGGCCTCGTCCTGCGCATGGCCGCCATGCGTCTGATGCACCTCGGCCTGAACGTCCACGTCGCCGGCGACACCACCACGCCGGCCATCGCCTCCGGTGACCTCCTCCTGGTGGCCTCCGGATCGGGAACCACTTCAGGCGTGGTCAAGGCAGCAGAAACGGCAGCCAAGGCCGGAGCGCGGATCGCCGCCTTCACCACCAACCCGGACTCCCCGCTGGCCGGCCTGGCCGACGCCGTGGTGATCATCCCCGCCGCCCAGAAGACCGACCACGGCACCAGCGTTTCGCGCCAGTACGCCGGGTCCCTCTTCGAGCAGGTGCTCTTCGTGGCCACCGAGGCCATCTTCCAGTCGCTCTGGGACAACGACGCCCAGCCGGCTGAGGAGCTGTGGCTGCGCCACGCCAACCTCGAGTAAGAGCAAACGCCAGAAGCGCGCATTTCTGCACCCCACGTTTTACACACCCAATTGCAGTACCCAACAGAAAGAAAGAAACAACACCATGAAGCTCCAAGTTGCCATTGACCTCCTGACCACCGAAGCTGCCCTCGAACTGGCCGGCAAGGTTGCCGAGCACGTTGACATCATCGAACTGGGCACCCCGCTGATCAAGGCCGAAGGCCTCTCCGTCATCACCGCCGTGAAGAACGCCCACCCGGAAAAGATCGTCTTCGCCGACCTGAAGACCATGGACGCCGGCGAGCTCGAAGCCGACATCGCCTTCAAGGCCGGCGCCGACCTGGTCACCGTTCTCGGCTCCGCCGACGACTCCACCATCGCCGGTGCGGTCAAGGCTGCCAAGGCCCACAACAAGGGTGTCGTCGTTGACCTGATCGGCATCGAGGACAAGGTCACCCGCGCCAAGGAAGTCCGTGCCCTCGGTGCCAAGTTCGTCGAGATGCACGCCGGCCTGGACGAGCAGGCCAAGCCCGGCTTCGACCTGAACGGTCTGCTCAAGGCCGGTGCCGAAGCCCGCGTTCCGTTCTCCGTGGCAGGCGGCGTGAAGCTCGCCACCATCGGTGACGTGCAGAAGGCCGGCGCCGATGTCGCCGTCGCCGGTGGCGCCATCTACGGTGCCGAGGACCCGGCACAGGCTGCGAAGGAACTCCGCGCCGCCATCGTCTAGTCATCCGGTTTACGGTGGCGTTCCGTGCAGCTGAAACACACGGAACGCCATCGCCGGCTTGCGGCCCCCTGCGACGTCAGGGGGCCGCAGTCGCAAGGATAAGGGGTCGGAATTGGGGGGACCCCAATCCCTGGAAGGAAGCTGTTCATCATGCTTAGTTATGCCACCGACGATTTGGAAGTCCTCGTGAGTGAACCGAGCCGACTTTACGAATTGCTGGACAACGCCGAGGCCGTGCTCCGGCAGAAGCCCCAACGCTTCGCGGGCATCCTGGTCACACGCCACGCACCGGACCGCTACACTCTCGCGCTCAGCGACACCGTGCCCTTCGGGGAAACCCGCGAGCTGATTCTTTCGTGAACGTTGCCCGGCAACGCCCTGCCTGTTGAAAGTTAGAAGGCAACAATGTCTGTTACTTACCTTGACTCGAGCGTGAGGTCCGGGCAGAACCCGCTGCGGGACCCCCGCGACCGCCGGCTGTCCCGCGTGGCGGGTCCGTCATCCCTGGTGCTCTTTGGCATCACCGGAGACCTGGCGCGCAAGAAGCTCTTGCCCGCCGTGTATGACCTCGCGAATCGGGGACTCCTGCCGCCGAGCTTTGCGCTGGTGGGCTTTGGCCGGCGGGGTTGGAATAACGAGGACTTCGCCGCTGAGGTGAAGGATGCGGTGAAGTCCTACGCACGTACCCCGTTTGATGAAACGGTGTGGGAACAGCTTTCCGAGGGCATCCGTTTTGTTCAGGGCGCGTTCGACGACGACGCGGCCTTTGAGCGGCTTTCCGCCACTCTGGCTGAACTGGACGAGCAGCGGGGCACGCAAGGGAACCACGCGTTCTACCTGTCGATCCCGCCGAAGGCCTTCGAGCTCGTTTGCCGGCAGCTCTCGAAGCACGGCTTGGCGCAGGCCCAGGGCGAGAAGTGGCGGCGCGTGGTGATCGAGAAGCCGTTTGGCCACGACCTGCAGACGGCCCGGCAACTGAATGACATTGTGGAGTCCGTGTTTCCCGCCGATTCGGTGTTCCGGATTGATCACTACCTGGGCAAGGAGACCGTCCAGAACATCCTGGCGCTGCGCTTCGTCAACCAGCTGTTCGAGCCGCTGTGGAACGCAAAGTACGTGGATCATGTACAGATCACCATGGCCGAGGACATTGGCACCGGCGGCCGGGCAGGCTATTACGACGGCGTCGGCGCGGCCCGCGACGTGATCCAGAACCACTTGCTGCAGCTGCTGGCGCTGACCGCGATGGAGGAGCCGATCTCCTTTAACGCCGATGACCTGCGCGCGGAAAAGGAAAAGGTCCTGGCCGCCGTACAGCTTCCCGATGACCTCTCCACGCATTCCGCGCGCGGGCAGTTCGCCGGCGGCTGGCAGGGCGGGGAACAGGTCCTGGGCTACCTGGAGGAAGAAGGCATCCCGGCCGATTCGACCACCGAAACCTACGCCGCGATCCGGGTGGACATCAACACCAGGCGCTGGTCCGGCGTGCCGTTCTACCTGCGCGCCGGCAAGCGGCTGGGGCGGCGCGTTACCGAAATCGCTGTCGTGTTCAAACGCGCGCCAAACCTGCTCTTCCAGGACCACGGGGATGACGACTTCGGGCAGAACGCCGTGGTGATCCGGGTCCAGCCCGACGAAGGCGCCACCATCCGGTTCGGCTCCAAGGTCCCCGGCACCCAAATGGAGGTCCGGGATGTGACCATGGACTTCGGCTACGGCCATTCGTTCACCGAGTCCAGCCCTGAAGCCTACGAGCGTCTGATCCTGGACGTGCTGCTGGGTGAGCCGCCGCTGTTTCCACGTCACCAAGAGGTGGAATTGTCCTGGAAAATCCTGGACCCGTTCGAAGAGTACTGGGCGAGCCTGGGCGAACAGCCCGAGCCCTACGCGCCCGGCAGCTGGGGCCCCGCTTCGGCTGATGAGCTGCTAGCCCGTGACGGGCGCACCTGGAGAAGGCCATGATTGTAGATCTTCCAAGCACCACCACCTCCAAGGTTTCCAAAAGGATCCAGTCCCTGCGCGAGCAGGGCGGCGTCATCGCGCTCGGCCGCGTCCTGACCCTCGTGGTCATCACAAAGTCGGGACTGGAAGAAGAAGCCATCGAGGCCGCCAATGAGGCCAGCCGCGAACATCCGTGCAGGATCATCGTTCTGGCCGCAGGCTCAGCGCAGGACCCCACGCGTTTGGATGCCCAGATCAGGGTAGGAGGGGATGCCGGCGCGTCCGAGGTCATCGTGCTGCGCGGTTATGGCGAACTCGCAGGGGAAAGTGAGTCCCTTGTAGCGGCCCTGCTGCTTCCTGATGCCCCCATTGTGGCGTGGTGGCCGCATGGTGCACCGGACAATGCCAGCGAAACCTCGATCGGACGCATCGCCCACCGCCGGATCACGGATTCGGCGAACGGGACGGACCCGCAGCGGGCCCTGGAAAACATTCGGGACACCTACAAGGCCGGCGACACCGACCTGGCGTGGACCCGCCTGACCAACTGGCGGATCCAGCTCGCAGCCGTCCTGGACCAGCCGGACTCCTCGCCTGTCACGTCCGTCGCCGTCGAGGGTGCCACGGATTCGCCCAGTACGTTCCTGCTGGCCGCTTGGCTGCAACGTGCCCTGAACGCCCATGTCACGATCGTCGCCCACCCTGCGGGAACCGGGATCCGGGGCGTCCGGCTGTCCCGGGCCTCCGGTGACATCCGGCTTATCCGGCCCGGATCCGCCGTGGCCGAACTGACCCAGCCCGGGCAGCCCCCACAGCGGATTTCGCTGCCGCGCCGCAGCCTCCAGGACTGCCTGGTCGAGGAACTGCGCCGTCTTGACCCAGACGAGGTGTTCGGTGAAACGGTGCGTAGCCTTGGCAGCCCCAAGGTGCATCAGGAAACCGTCTACGAGCCGGGCAGCCTCGAACTAGCGGCCTTCGGGGTGCCGGCATAAGGAAGCATCCAGTAAAGGCGCGCGAGGGCTTCCTGGCGCGCCTTTACTGCCTGTGAGTCAGAACAGGAGAGGCGCCAGCCGCGTGGTCACTTCCCGGGCGGCTTCGGCATGTTCGTAGATGGTGGCGAACCTTTCGGAGGGACCGGAGAGGCACAGGGCTGCGCCGGCAGGCCCGTCGGGCAGTCCCACGGGAAGTGCCAGGCTTGCGGATCCCTGCTCCAGTTCGTTGATTTCCGCAGCCTCCCCTTTGAGCCTTATCTCCGCGAGCTGCGCCTCCAACTGGCCGCTGTCCGTTATGGTGTGCTGCGTCAGCCTTGTCAGCGGCCCTCTCTGCAGGAGGGCGTCCGAGTCGGCCAGTTCAGCGAGCATGAGTTTTCCGGCTGCGGAAGCGTGCGGGTAGCGAAGCATTTCATAGGCTGAGTGCAGCGGATAATCCCTGTCTTCATCGGCGATTCTGAGGGATGCGTTGCGGAACATGATGAGGTGCACCGCGAAACGGTTTCCGCGGCGGAACTCCTCTATCGCGGCGCGGGCGGCAGTGGGAACCGTTGGCGGGTTCGCAGCCGTAATCAGGCCCGCGATGGCGTGTCCGAGCGCGAAGCCGCGGAGGTCCGAGGTGCGGGCCAGATATTCGTCCGCGACAAGTGAATTGAGGACCCGGTATGCGGTCGCCTGGGGCATCTGCAGGGCATCGGTGATTTCCTTTGCCGTCGTCCCGGTACCGTACTGCGCCACGATTTCCAGGATTTTGAGGGGGTTTGATGCCGTGCTCGGCTTGGAGCTGGGCCGGTAGTAGTTCATTGGGTGGGCCTGCCCTGAAACAGGTCCAGTTCCCGGGTCTCGTCGTAGATGCCAACGGAGGCCAGGCGTTTGGGAAACCGTACGTGAAGGAAGGTGGCGTAAACAACGCTGGCTAGGAGGACGGCAGCGTAGATGACGGTCTGCAGGCTGCCGGTACGGATCGACGCCGCTGCAGCCGTCCAGAACACCGCCCCGAGGACCAGCGTGGTTGCTGCTCCCAGTATCCAGTTGGCGTAGGTACTCTCCCCGATACGGCGCAGGAAAAAGGGCATCGAAGCGCTGGCAAGCACATAGGAGCCCAGGTACCCGTAGGCGCCCAGCGTCAGGAGATTCACGAGTCCCCGTTCCGGGCTGGCACTTGAGACGATGACTGCCACGGGAACGAGGGCAATCACCGGCATGATGACCATGATGGCCATCGAAGGGGTTCGAAAGACGGGATGGGTCCTGCCGGCAATTCTCGGCGCAACGCCTTCCCGTCCCATGCAGAAAAATATCCGGGCAAGGGCGTTGGTGGAGGCGATCGCACAGGCGAACCACGACGCCGCGATCCCCAGGTCAAGGACTGCAGCGGAGACCGGGGAGGCGTGGGAAAAAAGGTCAGACAGGGGAGTGGGGCTGGCCGTGATGTTCAGCGGTGCCTCCTTGAGGGCCGCGTCCTGGGCGGTCACGGCAAGAAGGCAAAGGACACCCATGAGGATCGGGGTCCACGTGATGGCCCGGGGGACTGTGATGAAGGGTTTGCTCGCCTCCCCTCCGAGCGTCGTGGGGCTTTCGAAACCGACAAAGGCGCTGACAGCCACCACGATGCCGATCGGCAACGCGTCGAAGTTGCCGTTCCAGGTGAACACGCTCCCGAGACTGATCTTCGACGGATTGAAGGCGAAGTAGACGATCATCAGGACGGCGAGGACTCCGATGGAGATCGATTCCATCAACACGGTGAACCATGCCGATATCCGGATTCCCCTGACCATGAGGAGGCAGGCGGCGGCTGCGGCGGCAAGAATGACCAGGACCGTGAACATCTTGGAGCGTGCGATCGGGACCCCGAGGTTGCTGAACAGCTGGGCGACGTACACGCCAACGAGCAGCAGTGCCGCCATGGCCACGAGGCCGTAACCGAAGATGGCCGACCACCCGGCGGTGATCGCCGTCCGCTGGCCAAGTCCCTTGGCGGTGTAACTGTAGAGGCCGCTGACCGCTGCCATGCGTTGGGCCATGGGTCTTAGGCAGAAGGCGACCAGAACCATGACGGCCATGGCCACGCCGAACGTCACCACAAGGTTCGGTCCATTGGATCCAAAGACAAGACCCGGGAACACGAGAGCCGGAATGACGGACATGGCTCCGGCCGGCGCCACACCGGCAACCGCCTGTGCGAAGACCGGCAAGAAGGAAAGATTCCGGCGGCGCAGACCCTCCACCGGCGACCGGGGAGTGATGAAGCGATCACCGCGTGCAGACACTGGGTACCAACTCTCCCTTCGGATGGGCGTGCTCGCCTCGCTCCGAAGGGGCGCAAGTCATCGAGCCACGGTGCAGAACATTAGCATTTCCGCGCTGGCAACGATAGCCACCGGTACGTTTCCAAATGTTTCCAACATGTTAACTCGAGTGGGAATTTCCGACGCCGAATTTCTCAAGTAAATCTTTTTGAAAGCCTCGCCTAAAAGAATTCGCTCACGTAGCTTTGCTTCTTGTAAGGCATGCAAGTGACCGGAATCACACCGGCTGGCTCGGTGCAGAGCTCGGCTGGCCCCCACGGGAACACCACCCATCGGGCCGGGACACGACATCCAGGCCGGGCGCGTGTGGGCCAACATCCACTGCCTACCCCCCGGCTTCTTCACGGCCCGTTTCCAAAGCACTTCTGCTTCCAGTCCACAGGGCCCCACCCTGAGCGTTAAGGAGAATCATGAGTATCGATACCCAGATTGAGACCGTTGTAGAGACGCATCCTTTGGATCCGTTGTCGCGTGCGGAGATTTCGCGTGCGGTTGCGGTGTTGAAGGAGGGGCCGGCTGCGGCG
>NZ_JBHVBL010000073.1:0-11190 GCF_042668165.1 Arthrobacter sp. NPDC057388 | reverse complement strand
CAGCCTTTTGGTGGGCGGCCGCCGTCGGCGTTTAACGCGGTCCCGCCGCGCCGCCGCCGTTTTGCCGCACACCCGTGCTAAAAACAATGGTGCCTAAAGTCGTGGACGCCGCGGAGCGCCGGCAGGAGATTGTGGGGGCCGTGTGCAGGATCATCGCCACGGATGGCCTGGAGCGCGCGTCCCTGCGCGAAGTGGCGGAGGAGGCAGGCCTGGCCGTCGGCTCGGTCAGGCACTACTTTGACAGCAGCGACGACCTGCTGGCGTTCTCTTTCGCCGCCGTTTCGGACCGCATTCTGGGCCGGCTCAATGCCGCGCTCACCGGCGTGGGGACAGCGGCGGATGAAGCCGGCCAGGACGGCGCGGTATTAACACTGCTGGGTGAATTCCTGCCCCTGGACGAGGAACGCGCCCTGGACGCGTGCGCCTGGCTGGCGTTCCGGAACGCTGCCCGGATCCGGCCCTTCCTGGCTGCCGAGGCGGACAGGAGCCACCGGGCCGTGGCCGCCGTCGTGGGCCAGGTGGTCTCCCGCCTCCTGCACGCGGACGGCGCCCCGGGGACCCCTGCCGGGGCGGAGCTGGTGACCGCGGCCGAACACCTGCTCGCCACCCTGGACGGGCTGGTCATGCATGCGCTGCTGCAGCCGGGCTGGATGTCCCCGGAAATGTGCCGTGATGTGCTCGAAGCACATGTCGCAGGGCTTCGCAGGAGGGTCGGCGCCAGCCATTAACGTCCCCGGTCCGGGGGAATAGACTGGGAGCCGGAGAGCGGGTTGCCGGCAAAGACTGGGCGGGCATCAAGATGCAAGGAGGCATGCGCATGCAGCACACAGGCGGTCCAGGCTGGAAGATCACTATGGACACGTCCGGGCCCATGCTCATCGCCCTTTACATACGTGACGTCGCGGGGCTGGACGGCGCGGGCTTCCCGGCACTGTCGCATGCCGCACCAAAGGTCCGCCACGTGGACCACGCCCACCTTACGGCGGAAGTGGGCGGCATCAGCGCCCTGAAGACGGAGTGGGAGGCCTGGTGGCAGCAGCTCCTCAAGGCACACCCGCAGATGTCGCCTGAACTGTCCCCGCCGGGATTCCGGTCCTTCGCCAACTCGCCGGCCCTGCGCAAGGTCCTGCAGGCACACTTCGGGGCGGCCCTGACCTGGGCGCGGGAACGGCGCGCGGAGTACGCCGAGCTGGAAGCCGAACGCGTTGCAGGCGGTTCTGCGCACCTGCTCGAGGACATCGTGGAGGACCGGCTCCTGGAGGTGGGCCGGGATTCACGGGACTTTGCGCTGACCATCATCGAACTGCCGCTGGATGAGCAGCGGGCATGGTACCTGGAGCCGGACAAAATCATCATGAGCCACGAGCTGCTGTCCCAGCCCGAGGTGTTCCGCAGCTACGTGCAGCCGGTGGTGGAGATCCTGGTCTAGCAGTCCAGTCAGGACCCCTCGGCGGCCAGAGTGATGGCCACGCCGCCGCCGCTGTCCGGCGCGTCCTGCCACCCGTTCCGCGCTTTCCGGTCCCAGCGCTTGCTGTCCACGTCCACGCGTTCCACCGAAAACTCCTTGGCGTTCGCGACCGCCCAGTGCGCCACTGACCAGGCGTAGCTGTCCTCGACCTCGACCTGCAGGGTTTGGCCGGTGGCTGCCGCGGGAATGGCGCCGTAGGCAGCTTCCAGTTCGGTGAACAGGGCTGCGGGGTCACCGGCGGCCTCCGGTGAGCGGAGGGTGCAGTCCAGCGACTCCGGCGTCTGGCCGGTCAGCGCCGAGGCGAAAGCGCGGCCCATCGCCTCGTGCTCGGCGTACGCGGTGGGGTAGGCCGAACGCTGGACCCGCTGGGCGGCGTCGGTGATTTCCAGGGTGGCATAGCCGGGCACCTTGACGAGGGCGTCATAGAAGGCGTTCGTGGCGTAGACCGGGTCCATGACCTGTTCCTGGGTGCCCCACCCCTGCGATGGCCGCTGCTGGAAGAGGCCCCGGGAATCGGGCCCGGCCAGGTCGCCATGGCCGATGTTCCGGAGCTTGGATTCCTGCATGGCGGTGGCCAGGGCAATGCTGGCTGCGCGCGGCGGCAGCCCCCGGCGGACCGAGACCGCCGTGATCAGCGCGGCGTTGGCGGCCTGGTCAGTGGCCAGTTCAGCCTGCTGCGCACCAACGGCGGCGGTACACTCCTCGGTGATCAGCTGCTCGGAGCGCTGCACCAAAGTGACCGCCGTGTAAATGCCGCCGGCAACAAGGGCGAGGGAGAGGCCGGTGATGAGAGTCCTGCGCAGCCTGCGTCTGCGTGTCACGTGGTTACTCCAGCAATCTGCCGGCACGCCGTCTGGGTGGCGTGCCGGCTGTGTCCTGTCGGTCCGCCTGCGGTCAGTTGGCGTGCAGGGCGTCGTTCAGTTCCACGGTCTGGCCCTTGCGCGGCAGGGCTTCGACCTCACCGGTGGTGGAGTTGCGGCGGAAGAGCAGGTTCGGCACTCCGGACAGTTCCACGGCCTTGACGATCTTGCTGGTGTCCTCGCCGTCGGCATCCTTGGGGCCGGCGATGCGGACCCGGGTGCCGGCAGTGACGTAAAGCCCGGCCTCGACGACGGAGTCGTCACCTATGCTGATGCCGACGCCGGAGTTGGCGCCGAGCAGGACCCGCTGGCCCAGGGACACCTTTTCCTTGCCGCCGCCGGAGAGGGTGCCCATGATCGAGGCGCCGCCGCCGACGTCGGTGCCGTCGCCGGCCACCACACCGGCGGAGATGCGGCCCTCAACCATGGAGGTCCCCAGCGTGCCGGCGTTGAAGTTCACGAAGCCCTCGTGCATGACGGTGGTGCCTGCGGCGAGGTGGGCACCCAGGCGCACCCGGTCGGCGTCGGCGATGCGGACGCCGGCGGGAACGACGTAGTCCACCATGCGCGGGAACTTGTCCACGCCGTAGACGGTGACCGCACCGCGCTTGCGCAGCTTGGCGCGGGTCAGTTCGAACCCGTCCACGGCGCACGGGCCAAAGTTGGTCCAGACGACGTTGGGGAGCTTGCCGAAGATGCCGTCCAGGTTGATGCTGTTGGGCTGGACCAGGCGGTGCGAGAGCAGGTGCAGGCGCAGGTAGGCGTCGGCGGTGTCGGCCGGGGCCTCGTCCAGGTTGACCTGGACGAACACCACCTTCTGTTCGGTGCCGCGGTCGGCGTCGGTGCCGGCAGCCGCGATGTCCGTCAGGGTTTCATCGGCGTTTTCCACGGCGCGGAGGCTCTCCGCGGCCACACCCAGGGCGGGGGCGGGGAACCAGGCGTCCAGCACGGTGGCTTCGCCGTTCCGCGTGGCGATGGTGGCTACGCCGAAGCCGTACGCTGAACGGGATTCGTCGGACAGTGTCTGGGCAGCGGGCACGGCGGAAGAAGCGGTTTCAGTCATGCGCCAAGTCTATCGAGACGATGTGGGCGCACCGAAACCGGTACCCGCCTCTCTGAACCGCATTTCGCGGCATGCAGCGCTCCCGGCACACCGCAGGCTGCTGTCCGGCAGGAGCCTGCGGGGCGCGGGATACAGTGGGATGGTGACTGCCGAAACAGCCCCCCTAACCCTTGACCTGCGCCAGGACGTGGCACTGCTGACCGCCGCGCTGATCGACGTCAACAGCGTCTCCGGCAACGAGCGCGAGCTCGCGGACGCCGTCGAGTCGGCACTGCGCCAGCTGCCTGGCCTCGAACTGGTCCGCGACGGCGACTCCATCATCGCCAGGACCAACCTTGGCCGCAGCGAGCGGGTCATCCTGGCCGGGCACCTGGACACCGTGCCGCTGCCCGTTACCGAAGGCTCCCTCGGCACGGTGCCGTCCACGTGGCCGTTCGGGGTTCCGGGCGAGGGCGTCCTGTACGGCCGCGGCGCCACGGACATGAAGGGCGGTGTTGCCGTCCAGCTTGCACTGGCTGCTTCGATGTTCGACGGCGGGGCGGAACCAAACAAGGACGTCACCTTTGTGTTTTATGACCATGAGGAGGTGGAGGCCGTCAAGAGCGGGCTGGGCAGGCTGGTCCGCAACCACGGCGGGCTCCTCAACGGCGACTTTGCCATTCTCCTCGAGCCGACCGACGGCACCGTGGAGGGTGGCTGCAACGGCACCATGCGGTTCCACGCCACCACCTCGGGCGAAGCCGCGCACTCCGCCCGGGCATGGATGGGCCGCAACGCGATCCATGCGGCCGCGCCCATCCTGGAACGGCTCGCGGCATACAGCCCGCAGACCGTGACCGTGGACGGCCTGGATTACCGTGAGAGCCTGAACGCGGTGAAAATCCACGGCGGCACCGCCGGCAACGTCATCCCGGACCGCTGCGTCGTGGAGATCAACTACCGCTTCGCCCCGGACAAGACCCCGGACCAGGCGGAAGAGCATGTACGCGCGCTGCTGGACGGATTCGACGTCGTCCGCACGGACAGCGCCGCCGGCGCGCGCCCGGGACTGAACCACCCCGCCGCCGCGTCCTTCGTGGCCGCCGTGGGCGGCGAGCCCAAACCCAAATACGGCTGGACCGACGTCGCGCGCTTCAGCGAACTGGGCATTCCCGCCGTGAACTTCGGACCGGGCGATGCGCTCCTGGCGCACAAGGACAACGAGCACGTGGAGGCCGAAGCCATCCGCACCTGCCTGAAGGCACTGCAGTCGTGGCTCTCCTGAACGCCTGGTGTTTGAACAGACACTAAACACGAAGGGTCCGCAGCGGGATGGCTGCGGACCCTTCGTGGTTGAATGCCTTACTTACGTCACCACTGGCTACTTCACGACGGTGGAAACGCCGGCGGTGGGGGCCTTCGCCACTCCGCCGGCGGCCTTGTTGGACCCGTGCCGCTCGATCCAGATGGCCAGCCGGGACACTGCGAGGTTGATGGCGATGTAGATGGCCGCGGCCACGAAGAACACCGGGAACAGGAACTGCGGGCCCAGGAAGTCCGCCATCACCTGCACTGCGCGCAGCAGCTCGGCGTAAGCAACGATGTACCCCAGCGAGGTGTCCTTCAGCAGGACCACCAGCTGCGCCACGAGGGACGGCAGCATGCGGCGGATTGCCTGCGGCAGTTCGATGCTCAGCCGGGACTGGAAGCTCGTCAGGCCGATCGCCAGGCCCGCTTCACGCTGGCCCCGGGGGAGGGACTGGATACCTGCGCGGATGATCTCGGCGAAGATCGCGGCGTTGTAAAGAACCAGGCCGGCCACCACGGCGATAAACGAACTGGTGGCGAAGACCAGCAGGACGAACAGCATCATCAGGACCACGGGCATGCCGCGCAGGAACTCCAGCACGATCCTGGTGGGGACCCGGATCCAGGCGACATCGGAAATGCGCATCAGGCACAGCAGGAGTCCGAGCGGGAAGGCGATCACCGCTGCGATCGCCGCCGCGCTCAGCGTCGCGCCGATGCCGTTGAAGATCAGCGTCCAGACATCCGCCTGGCTGAAGATCGCCCAGCGCTGCGCCTGGAAGATCCCCTGCTGGGCGAGGGTCATGAAGGCCCAGGCCAGCAGGGCGGCGATCAGCACGACGCCGATCACGGACCCGACCAGTGAGATGCGGCGGGCCTTGGGGCCGGGGACGTCGTAGAGAACCGAACTCATCGGGCGATCGCCACCTTTCGTTCGACCTGGTGGGCGAGGTAACCCAGCGGCACGGTGATCAGGAGATAGAAGAAGGCAACGCCCACGAGAACCCACATGACGGCGTCGCCATGGTCGTTGGCGAGCTGCTTGCCGTAGCCGAACAGCTCCAGCACGTAGAAGGCACCGGCCACCGAGGAGTTCTTGACGAGTGCGATGAGGATGTTGATCATCGGCGGGATCACGGTGCGGAGCGCCTGCGGCAGGATGATCAGCGACAAAACCTGGCCGAACTTCATGCCGATGCTGCGGGCAGCCTCCGCCTGGCCCACGGGAACGCTGTTGACGCCCGAACGTACGGCCTCGGCGATGAACGCGGCCGTGTAGGCGCTCAGGGCGATGATGGCGGCGACCTCGAACTGCTGGAAGGTCACGCCCAGCCGGGGGAGGACCACTGCCGCAAAGAAGAAGGCGATGGTGAGCGGGGTGTTGCGCACCACCTCAACGTAGAACATGCTGAAGCCGCGGAGGGCAGCCACAGGGGAGACCCGGGCAGCGGCCAGCAGGGTGCCGGCAATCAGCGCGATGATGCCGGAAACGGCGGCCAGGAACAGGGTTCTGAGAAAACCGTCCCAGTATTGCGGGAGGCTTTCAATAATGACGTCCATAGGATCCTTCAGCTGCGTTCAGGGGAATGTGCGGAAAACAGAAGCGGCGGTTACCGGCAGGCCATGGATGCACAGCCGCCGGTAACCGCCACGATCGTCCTAGTAGCGGTCGATGGCCGGAAGCTCCGGAGCCGTCTTGATGACCGCGCCTGCCGTGTCCTCCCAGGCCTTCTTGTAGGAGCCGTCCTTGGCGAAGGTTTCCAGCTGGTCATTGACCCAGTTGCGGAACTCGGTGTCGCCCTTCTTCAGGCCGATGCCGTAAGGCTCCTTGGTGAAGGTCTCATCGGATGCCAGCTTGAACGCGTCCGGCTCCTTGTTGACGAAACCGGCCAAAATGACGTTGTCGGTGGTCACAGCTTCAACCTGCTTGTTGCGCAGCGGCTCGAGGCAGCCCGAGTAGGTAGAGGCCGGAACCAGGACTGCGCCGTACTTCTCCACGATGGTGGAGGCCGGGGTGGAGCCCGTCACGGAGCAGACGTTCTTGCCCTTGACGTCCTCGGGCTTGGTGATCGAGGTGTTGTCCTTGTTCACCATGAGCGCCTGGCCTGCTTCGTAGTACGGACCGGCGAAGTCGACTTCGGTCTTGCGCTTGTCGTTGATGGTGTAGGTGGCCACGATCAGGTCCACCTTGCCCTGCTTGATGAACTGCTCGCGGTTGGCGGAAACAGTCTCAACCCATTCGATCTTGTCCGCCGGGATGCCCAGCTTGGCGGCGAGCAGCTTGCCGATTTCGACGTCGAAACCGACAGGCTTGCCGTCCAGGCCCTTCTGGCCGAACAGCGGCTGGTCAAACTTGGTTCCAATGGTGACCTTGCCTGCGGATGCGAGCTTCTCCATGGTGGTACCTGCAGCGAAGCTGGGCTTCTCGACCGGCGAGGGGTTGGAGCCGGACCCGGTGCCGCCGCCACCGCCACACGCGCTCAGTGTCAGAGCGAGGGCTGCGGATGCTGCTGCCAGAAGGGATTTCCTTCGGGTCAAAAATGCCTTCATGACATTCCTTTCATTGGACGGCCGCCGTGGGCGGCCTGGGTGCGAAATCGGGTGGTCTTGAAGATGGTGCGGACTTCTGAGCCGGTTTGTCAGTGAGTGAGCAGCTTGGACAGGAAGTCCTTGGCGCGGCTGCTCTGCGGGTTGGTGAAGAACTCCTCGGGGGTGGCGTCCTCCACGATCTGTCCGTCGGCCATGAACACCACGCGGTCGGCGGCTTTGCGGGCAAAGCCCATCTCGTGGGTCACCACGATCATGGTCATGCCCTCTTTGGCCAGCTGGATCATGACGTCCAGGACCTCGTTGATCATTTCCGGGTCGAGCGCCGAGGTGGGCTCGTCGAACAGCATGACCTTGGGCTTCATGGCGAGGGCCCGTGCGATGGCCACACGCTGCTGCTGGCCGCCGGAAAGCTGGGCCGGGAGCTTGGGCGCCTGGTGGCCCACGCCCACGCGCTCAAGGAGGGCCATGGCCTCCTTGTCCGCTTCCGCCTTGGGCACGCCCTTGACCTTGATGGGGCCAAGGGTCACGTTTTCCAGGATGGTCTTGTGCGCGAACAGGTTGAAGGACTGAAACACCATGCCGACGTCGGCGCGAAGCCGGGCGAGTTCCTTGCCCTCCTCGGGCAGGCGCTTGCCGTCGATGGCGATGTCGCCGTCGTCGATCGTTTCAAGCCGGTTGATGGCCCGGCACAGCGTGGACTTCCCCGAACCTGACGGGCCGATGACCACAACCACCTCGCCCTTGCGGACCTGGAGATTGATGTCCTTCAGAACGTGCAGCTGACCGTAATGCTTGTTGACGGCATTCAAAGAGACGAGTGCATCGCCGGGCAGTTGAGTAGTCATAGGAATGAATCTAGCGAACATTGTCCGGTTATGACCGGAATCACCCCAACTTCCTGTTGATCGTAATTCAAGAGATACCTGCAGGTCAGCAGGTTAGCCTTGGGGGATGAGCATCAACGCAGATCCGTCAAAGTCAGCACAGCCCCGCCGCAAAGGGCCCCTCGAGTTGCGCCGCAAGCAGGCGGCGGTGGAGATGTCGGATCAGCGGCTGCTCGATACCAAGGGGCCCGGCCACTTCATCCACACCGATCCCTGGCGGGTCATGCGGATCCAAAGCGAGTTCGTCGAAGGCTTTGGTGCCCTTTCCGACCTGGGCCAGGCGGTCAGCGTTTTCGGCTCCGCCCGCACCAAGCCCGGCAGCGCGTTCTACGACATGGGCGTCGAGGTGGGGCGCAAACTGGCTGAAGCCGGGGTGGCCGTCATCACCGGCGGCGGACCCGGCTCCATGGAAGCGGCCAACAGGGGAGCCGTGGAAGGAAACGGCGTCTCCGTCGGGCTCGGCATCGAGCTGCCGTTCGAGCAGGGCCTGAACCAGTGGGTGGACCTCGGCATCAACTTCCGCTACTTCTTCGCCCGGAAGACCATGTTCGTGAAGTACGCCCAGGGCTTCATCGTCCTTCCCGGCGGCCTCGGCACGCTGGATGAGCTCTTCGAGGCCATGGTCCTCGTCCAGACGCAGAAGGTAACCTCGTTCCCGATCGTCCTGCTGGGCGCCGAATTCTGGGGCCCGATGATCGACTGGATCAAGGGCACCCTGGTGGCCGAGGGCATGGTCTCGGAAAAGGACCTGGACCTGATCCAGGTGGTGGACACCCCGGAGGAGGCCGTGAACCTGGTCCTCCACGGCCACGTCCGCGCGCCCTCCACCAACGGCGACCAGCGCCCCGAGTAGGAGAAACGCCGGTGACGGGCTGCGGCTCCCCGGGCGGCTGTGCGGGCCGCGGAGGCAGGCGGGGCTGCGTCTGGCACGATTGGTGATGTGAGTTTCTTCCTCGTTTTCCTCGCCATCGTCCTGATCGGTGCCACCGCCCTCATCGGGACCGACATCGGGGCGGGCCTGCTGCGGAGGAAACGCGCCGGTGCGCCCCTCGCCGGAGACGGCTTCAACGACGGGTTTGATGATCCCGTGGCATCCCTGCCGCCGGTGCTGCTTCCCGAGGACGCCACACCGGCCGACGTGGACCATATCCGCTTTGCGCTGGGGCTGCGGGGTTACCGGATGGACCAGGTGGACCAGGTGCTGGATGAGCTGCGGGACCAGTTGGCCGCTAAGAACGCCGAAATCGAAGCCCTCCGCGGGCAGCTGCAGGCCTCTGCCGAACAGCTGTCTGCCGAACGGCGGACCGCCGAGGACCGGACGTGAGCTCCGCCGTGCCGGCTCCGGGCCCCGGGCCGCGTGCCACAGCCGAACCGCCCGCGCCGGATTCAGGGACCCGGCTGGACCGGGCATTCCGGAAAGCCGCGGCACGGCTGGGCGGCCGCGTGGCCCGCTGGCCGTGGTGGGCCCAGGTAGCGGCGGTCTATGTGGCCGCCCGGCTGGTCAGTGCCTGCATCTTCATGGCCGCCGCCCTGCACCAGGGATTCAACCCCTGGTTCCCGGCCAGGCCCGACTACTGGAACTTCATCAACATCTGGGACGCCCGGTGGTACGAGTCCGTCATGACCGCCGGCTATCCCTCCGAACTGCCGGTGGACACCTCCGGAAACGTCCAGGAGAACACCTGGGCCTTCTATCCGCTGTTTCCCACCCTGGGGCGGATGCTGTCCGCCGCCACCGGCATGGGCCCCGCCACCGCCCTCATCCTCATCGCGATGCTCGCCGGGCTGGCCGCCTCGCTCGTGGTCTACCGGCTGTTCCGCACCAAGGCGGCCCATTTCCCGGCGCTGTGGGGCGTCGCGTTCTTTTCCACGTTCCCGGTCTCGCCGGTGCTCCAGGTGCCCTACGCCGAATCCCTGAACCTCCTGCTGCTGGCCGCCGCGCTGCTGCTGGTGGTCCGGCGGCGCTACCTGTGGGCCATTCCGGTGGTAATCGCCATGTGCCTCTCCCGGCCCACCGGCGTACCGTTTGCGGCGGCCGTCGGGATCCTTTTGCTGTACCGCGCGTGGGAGGCCTGGCTGGCGGCCCGAAACCGGGGACCGGAATCAAGCGGACAGGCCGCCGCGGGGCGCGGCGTGCACAGCCGGAACGAACTGTGGTCCCTCGCAGGGCTCACCGCCGTCAGCGGTGCAGGCGCCCTCGCCTGGCCCGCCATCGCCTGGGCTGCCACCGGCGACATCGCCGCCTACACCAAGACCGAAACCGTATGGCGCGGGCACGATCTCGTGCCCTTCAAGCCCTGGTTCGACACCGGCGTCCTGCTGTTCGGACCCGTGCTGGGGCCCGTGGCGCCGTTCGTTTTCGTGGCGGTGTTCGGACTCTTCATGGCTTCCCCGCCGGTGCGCCGGCTGGGGACCGAACTCCGGCTGTGGTGCGTGTGCTACATGGGATACCTCGTGGTGTTCCTGCACCCGCAGACCAGCACTTTCCGCATGCTGCTGCCGCTGTTCCCGCTGGCCCTGGCTGCCGCGCTCATCTCCCGGTCGCGGGCTTACCGGGGCGCGGTGATCACGATGTTCATCCTGCTGCAGATCGTCTGGGTGGTGTGGCTGTGGGCATGGGCGCAGCTGCCCGGCGGAGGGGACTATCCGCCCTGACGCGTGCAGGGTTTTCCCAGCTCAGCCAGCAGAAGGGCGCGCGAATCCGCACTTGGACGAATTCTCCATCGATTAGCTACAGACGGGTAATTACAGGATAATAGGTAATAAGCAAGGACAAACAGGATTCGGATTGTTCAGCCATGGCGGCTGCCGAAAGGGCCGCCAGAGCGGCTTTGTTTTGACCACGCGGACTCAGCCCGGCCGGGCTGCTCGGTCCTGGACTACTGGAGGGGATTTTCCTCATGGCGGCTATGAAACCACGCACCGGCGACGGCCCTATGGAAGTAACCAAGGAGGGCCGCAGCCTGATCATGCGTGTGCCGCTCGAAGGCGGCGGCCGGCTCGTGGTTGAACTCAATGCGACCGAGGCGGCCAACCTCAAGGAATGCCTCGTCGGCGTCACCGAATAAGAATTGCGGC
>NZ_JBHVBL010000072.1:0-11706 GCF_042668165.1 Arthrobacter sp. NPDC057388 | reverse complement strand
CGGCGGGACCTCCCGCCGTCGTCCGTTTTCCTTTGTTTTTGGCTCTTGTCAGCGCAACAACTACGGAAGTATTGTGCGGCCAGCCGGACTTTCGGCCGCGCGGACGTTTGGCAATATCAATCCACTCCACCCTGTCCTCAAGGGAGAACCTGATGTTGCGCTCCAGAAGCCGCCTCGCCGCCGTCGCCCTCACCGCCGTCCTTACGGCCGTCGCCGCCCCCGCCCACGCAGCCCCCGCGACGCTCGTCAGCGCCGGGCCCGGAATCCTAGTGGCCGACGGCGCCGCCGTCGATATTCCGGTCACCTTCGTCTGCGACACCGACCCAACCCTGGTTACAGCGGTACCCGTCATCCAGCTCACCCAAAGGGTCAGCGACGGACGGATCGCCGGCGGACTCGGGAACGCGGAACTCGACTGCACACGGAAGGAACAGACGGCCACGATCCGCGTGGTGCCCAATCAAATGGCATTCGACGAGGGCCAGGCCGCGGCCACGATCGTGCTGCAAAGCTGCACCGCGCAGTTCCAGTGCTCTGTTGAAATCATCAACACCGAGGTGGAACTGGCCAAGGGCGCGGGGACCGGGCTACTGCCCCAGCGGTAGGGCCAGCAACTCCAGCTCGCGGACGATCCCGTCCACCAGGGAGGCGGGATCACCGAGGATATCCACCGGAATATGCGCTTCATCCCATTCCAGCGGCTCCAGCGTCGCAAGCTGCGAAGCCAGGAGGCTGCTGGGCATGTACTCGTGCGCCCTGCCGCTGATCCGGCCTGAAATGGTGGCTTCCTCGCCGGCGAGGTGGATGAACACGAGGCCCGGTGCGTGGCTGCGCAGCAGGTCCCGGTAGCTCCGCTTGAGCGCCGAGCAGGCGATGATGCGCGTGCCCGCTCCGTCGCCGCGCGTTGCCAGCGCGGTCCCAATTTCCGCGAGCCAGGGTGCCCTGTCCTCGTCATTCAGCGGCGTGCCGCTGGCCATCTTGGCCTTGTTGGCCGGCGGATGGAAGTCGTCACCGTCAAAGAAGGGAACGCCCAGGCGCTCGCCCAGCAGCGCCCCGACGGTCGACTTTCCGCAGCCGGAGACGCCCATGACAACCAGGGGCGGCAGGTTCGTGATCATGATGTTTCTCCGAAGTTGAGGAGGACTTTGCCGGATTGGGCGGAGTTGCGGGCGGTGTCGAAGGCTTCGAGGGCGTTGGTGACGGGGTAGTCGTGGGTGATGACCGGGCCGATGTGCAGGGTGCCGTCGGCGAGGGCGGTGATGACCTCGTCGATTTCGTCGTTGAACCGGAACGAGCCTTTCAGGTCGAGTTCGCGGGTGATGGCCAGGGAGATCAGGACCGGCTGGGGTCCGGTGGGCAGCAGCCCGACCATGACCACGGTCCCGCCCCGGCCCGCTCCGTTGATCGCGGAGGCCAGGCCGTGGTGGTTGCCGGAGGATTCGATCACGACGTCGGCCTGCACCCGGGCGATCGCCTCGGCGTCCGCGGCGTGCAGGACCTCGTCCGCGCCCACCGCCGTGGCGATCTCCAGCGGTTTGTCGTGCATGTCGACCGCGACGATCCGGGCCGCGCCGGCGCGTTTGAGCACGGCCACGGTCAGCGCCCCGATCGGGCCGGAACCGATCACCAGGGCGGTCTTGCCGGCCACGTCCCCGGCCCGGGACACCGCATGCCACGCCACACTGGCCGGTTCGATCAGCGCCGCGGTCCGCAAATCCAGTGTGTCGGGCAGTTCCCGGAGCATCCGCACCGGCAGGTTCACGTACCGGCTGAACGCCCCGTCCGTGTGCGGGAACCGTGCCGCCGAGCCCAGGTACGTGCACCCCGGGGACAGGTTGGGCCGCTGCTGCGGGTACCGCACCGACCCGTCACCGGGGCCCGGGGTGGCCGGGTGCACCGCCACCGGCGTCCCCACACCCGGACCGGACCCGTCCGCCGCTGCTTTGACGATCCGGCCGGAGATCTCATGGCCCAGGACCAGCGGGGACTTCAGGATCGACTCCCCCGCCGCCCCGTGCAGCCAGTAATGCAGGTCCGACCCGCAAATCCCCCCGAACAGGACCTCCACCACCGCCTCATCCGGTCCCGGCTCCCGCAGCGGGACCTCGTCGATCCGCAGGTCGCCCTTGCCGTGCGCGACCACCGCCGGACCCGACACCGGAAGTGCCTCCGCTGCTGTTTCTGTTGTTGTGCCGTTTGCCGTTGTCATCAGACCACCACCGTCATTCCGCCGTCGATAAAGATCGTCTGCCCGTTCACGAAATCCGACCCGGACGAGGCCAGCCACACCGCCGGGCCCGCCAAATCCTGCACCGTACCCCACCGCGCCGCCGGGGTCCGGCCCAGAATCCACGCATTAAACGCCTCGTCATCCACCAGGTTCTGCGTCATCTCGGTATGGATATACCCCGGCGCGATCCCGTTGATCTGCAGCCCCGACCCCGCCCACTCAGCGGTCATCGCCCGGGTCAGGTTCCGCAGCCCGCCCTTGGCCGCCACATACGGGGCAATCGTGGGCCGGGCCAGGTCCGTCTGCACCGAACAGATATTGATGATCTTCCCGTGCCCCCGGCCGATCATGTGCCGCGCCGCAGCCCGGCCCACCAAAAACGCGCTCGTCAGATCCGTCGAGATCACCCGCTCCCAGTCCGCCACATCCAGCTCCAGCATCGGCACCCGGTGCTGGATCCCGGCATTGTTCACCAACACCTCCAACGGGCCCACATGCTCCTCCACCCACGCCACCCCGGCCTGCGCGGCGGCGTCGTCCGTGACGTCAAACGCCACACTGTGCACCCGGCCCGGCGCATAATCCGCGGCCATCGCAGCCTCCGCCGCCTTCAACCGCTCGGCGTTGACCCCGTTCAGCACCACCGTCGCGCCCGCGTCAGCCAGGCCCCGCGCCAACGCATTACCAATCCCCCGGCTCGAACCAGTCACCAAAGCAACCCGCCCGGTCAAATCAAAAAGTGAAGTCATGAAAAGAGCAGCTCCTCCGCCGCGGTCTGCGCGTGCGCGCATGGTTGTTCGTTGTCTTGGGCCCGGGAGGGCCTGAAAGCTGCCGCCTAGAAGGGACCCCGCTGGACGAGGTTGGCCGGGGCCTGCCCTGCGGCGAGGGCTTCGAGCTGCTTGCGCAGGAGCTTCAGGATCCGTGGTTCGAACGCGGAGGCGTTGCCGCCCACATGGGGTGTGATCAGGGCGTTGGGCGCTGACCACAGCGCGTGGTCCTGCGGCAACGGTTCGGGATCGACGACGTCGAGCGCGCAGTTCAAGCGGCCGGACAGGACTTCCTTGGTCAGGGCCGCCGTGTCCACCACCGGGCCGCGGCCCACGTTGACCACGAGGGCGCCGTCGGGAAGGGCTGCGAGGACCTCTTCGCCGATCAGCTGGTGCGTCTGCTCGTTCAGCGGCAGCACCGAGACGAGGATGTCGTGTGTGGGTGCCAGTGCAGGCAGCTCGCTGGAGGCGTGGACCTCGCCGTGCTCGTCCGTGCGGGCAGAGCTTCCCACCCGGGTGACGGTGACCTCGAAGGGCTCCAGGCGGCGGGCGATCTCGTGCCCGATCCCGCCGACGCCAAGCAGCAGCACGCGCCGGTCCGCCAGGGACTGGCGGCGTTCCGGCCGCCAGAGGCCGTGCTGCTGGTCGCGGACGGCCTGGTCGATGCCGCGCAGCTTGGCAAGGATCAGGCCCACCGCGAGTTCCGCCGTCGCCGCCGCGTGGACACCGGAGGCGCTGGCGACGCCGGCCGCCGGGCCGGCAGCTTCGATAACGCCGTCGTATCCGGTGGACTGCGTCTGGACGTACTTCAGGTTCTCGACCTGGGCGAGGGCCCCCAAAACCGCACCGGCGTTGATGTACGGGAGGATGACGCCGTCGATCTCACCCAGCGTCCCGCCGTCGGGATCCGACTTCAGGTCCCACACCACTCCCCGGAGCCCTTCGGGAAGGGGTGAAAGATCGGCGAGCAGCTGGGCGTCGGGGAAGCTGACGGTGCGGACTGTGTGCATCGGAAAACCTATCGATTCTGGGGAGTGGGATGAGCTGGGCGGGGCCGGTTTTGCCGGCCCCGCCCGTCGGAGCTTTAGGCCGGGCGCCGGTCGAACGTGAGCCCGCCGGGAACCTGGAAGGTGGGCATGAGTTCCAGCATGCCCACGTTTACGTGACGGGGAGTTTCGATGGCGTAGTCCATGGCGTTGACGATATCGTCCGTGGTCAGGGACTCGTAGCCTTCGTAATACGTCTTCCACGCCTCTTCCATGGCCTCGGGCGTGCCGCCCATGTTGCGGCCGAAGATCTCGGTCTCCACGCGTCCGGGGCAGATCTCGGTGACGCGGATGCGCTTGCCGACGGTGTCGTTGCGCAGCTGCCGGGAAATCTGGTGCACGGCTGCCTTGGTGGCGTGATACACGGTGTGGCCGTAGAAGTTGTACACGCCGGCGATGGAGCTGATGTTGATGACGTGGCCGCGGTCGCGTTCCACCATGCCCGGCAGGACCAGGCGGGTGAGCTGGAGCAGGCCGCGGAGGTTGACGTCCACGAGTTCGTCGATGTCGCTCTCCGAGGAGTCCAGGATGTTGCCCGGCCGGGACACGCCGGCGCAGTTCACCAGGACATCGACTTCGAGGTTCCCGACGGCGGCCGTCAGGGCCGCGGTGTCGGTCAGGTCGACGACGTGGGGAATGGCGCCGGTCTTGTCGGCAAGGTCGTTCAGTCGCTCCTCGTTGCGGGCCACGGCGTGGACGCTGAGTCCGCGCTTGGCAAGGCGCTCGGCGATGGCGGCGCCCATGCCTGTTGAGGCGCCGGTGACGAGGGCGGTTGAGTAGTCTGAAAACGGCATTTAGGTCTCCTGGTTAGTGCAGTGCAGTGGTAAGTGGTTAGGCGTCGCGCAGCGGCAGGTGCGCCCGGTCCTTGACGGTGCTGACGGCAGCCAGCGTGCCCAGCGCGGTGATGACGGCGTAAAAGGCAGGCATGTAGATGTTGCCGGTGGAGGAAATCAGCCAGGTCATCAGCAGCGGGGCGGTTCCGCCGAAGAGTGCCGAGGAGATGTTGTAGCCCAGGCCGTAGGCGGAGTAGCGGACACGGGTGGGGAACAGTTCCACGATCAGGATGTGGATCACGGCGGTGTGTCCGGCGAAGACGACGGCCATGATGCAGGCACCCAGGATGGCCAGGGCCATGTTGCCGGTGGCGATCAGGGCGTAGGCCGGGATGCCGAGGACAGCCATGGCGATTGCCGAACCGGCGATGACCTTCTTGCGGCCGACACGGTCGGAGAGGGCACCCATGAACGGGATGGCGATGCAGATGACAACCAGGCTGCAGGCGGTGACCAGAAGGGCTTCACCGATGGTGAAGTTGAGCTGCTTGCCCTTGAGGAACGTGGGCATGTAGGAGAACAGGACGTAGTAGCCGGAGCCGTTCATGAGCGGGATGAAGAGTGCCAGCAGCATGGCGCGGCGGTGCTCAGCGGAGGCGAAGGCTTCCTTCAGCGGGTTCTTGGACAGGCCGCCCTCTTCCTTCAGCTTCTGGAAGTTCGGGGTGTCGCTGATGGCCTTGCGGATGTACCAGCCGATGACGCCCATGGGGATGGCGACCAGGAACGGAATGCGCCATGCGAACGAACCGAAGCCGCCGCCGTCGATCGCTGCCTGGGTGAGCCACGGCGACATGGAGTAGGCAACCAGGGTGCCGGTGAGCAGGGCAGCGAAGGAGGCGATCTGGGCGTAGGAGGTGATGATGCCGCGCTTGCCTTCGGGGGCGTGCTCGGCGAGGAAGGTCATGGCACCGGCGGCCTCGCCGCCGACGGAGAAGCCCTGGAGCAGGCGAAGCAGCACCAGCAGCACGGGGGCCGCGATGCCGATGGCGGAGTAGGCGGGCAGGATGCCGATGCCGGCCGTTGCCACGCTGATCAGCAGGATGACAAAGACCAAGAGTTTTTGCCGTCCGATCTTGTCGCCCAGGATGCCGCAGACGACGGCGCCGAGGGGGCGGACGAAGAAGGACACGGCGTAGCCGGCGAAAACGAACAGCAGTGCGTTGTCCGGGTTGCCGGGAGCCAGGAACACAAGGGCAAGCGTTCCGGCCATGAAGGCGAAAATGCCGTTGTCGTAAAGCTCCACGAAGATTCCGACGCACCCGGCGGTGACGACTTTCCGGGTCTGCCTCGCATCGAGGCGGTCGTGCTGCGGTGCACCCGCGCGCATTGATGTGGACATTTTCATTCCTATCCTGGACTTGGTTCGAGGGGAGTTCATCGGTGTTCCTTAGCTGCCGGCTGCCGGTGCGAGTTCCGGCCGGCCGGGCTCTTTGCCGATGCCAAGGAGGGCGAAGACTGTACTGACTCGGGAACGGAGGTTCTCCAGTTCCCGTAATGCCGCCCGGTGCTGTGCTGTGGCTTCGGGGACGGTGGTCTTGCGGAAGGTGATGGTGTGCCCGGGACGGGCTTGGGCGAGGGTGTCCAGCGAGCGGCTGGTGACCACTGCCAGGACGGGATAACCGGCGGTGACACCGCGTCCGCGGTGCAGCACCAGCAGTTCTTCCCTGGATGGAACCTCGATGGCTCCCACCGGAACACCGCGGGACAGCACTTCGGCTGACGTTTGGCGTTCAGGAAGGGCACCGCCGAGGCGCAGCCCGATATGGTTGCTCCGGGCGCTGACGGTGTATTCGGTGGTGTACAGCAGCTCTGCTGTCTCACCGAACTCGTCAACGTCCGGACCGTCCGTGACGTCAATGACCGCCCTGCTGCTGAACTCCGGGCGGGTCAGCCCCAGCCGGAACAGCGGAAGGTCAAAGTATGGCTGCCGGATCGGGCCGACGCTCCTGGAGGTTTTCAGCTCCGTACCCTCGGTGAGCCGAAGGCCGAAGCCGATGACAGTGTCAGGGGCGCAGCTTCCCAGCAGGGCCGGGGCCTCGACCGAGCCGTGGACGGCAAGATAGGCCCGGAGGCCGCCGGTGATGCGGCGTACCGCCACTGTCTCCCCGGCACGGACGGACACCGGCTCCCACTGCGGGCATTCGCGCCCGTCAACGGTGAGCGTCAGGGGTGCGCCCGTGACCGCGATGAGGAGGTCGCTGGTGGCACGCATCCGGAAGTCGAGGGCGGTGATTTCCAGCAGCGGAGCGTTGTCCGCATTGGCGGCCAGGATGTTGGCCGCACGTGCCGAAAACTGGTCAAGAGCCCCGTTGACGGGAAGCCCGAACCGGGGTCCGCGGAAGCGTCCCAGGTCCGTGACCACGGAGTTTCCGGGCTGCTGGATGATCAGTGACCCGCTCATCGTGCTGCCTCCAGCTTCCTGCCCGCGTAGTCCGCGAATTCCTCCGGCCGGATCTGGCGGAACGTCAGGCGGTCGCCGGGCAGGTACGGAACCAGCGGTTCACTGGCAGCATCAAGCACTGTCAGCGGGGTTTGGCCGATGACGCACCATCCGCCGGGCGCCACCGCCGGGGCGATGACAGCCTGCCGGCCCGCGACGGCCACGGCACCCGCAGGAACGGACAGCCGGGGGTCCTTCAGCCGCGGAACCGGAAGCGGAAAGTCGGGGCCGTCCATCATGGGTGACCCGGCAGGGGCGCCCAGGCAGCGGATGACGTAGGACTTGGCCGTGTGGAGCGCGATGATCTCCTCCACGGAAAGCTGTTCGTGCTCGGCAACGCGCTCCAGGTCGGGGCCGTACTCGCCGCCGTACACCACGGGAACGCTGAACTCCCGCGGCGTTCGGGCAGGTGCACCGGTGTGCTCAAGCTGGCGCAGGCCAAGGAGGACGAAGGCCCGGACCTGGCGCGCCGAGGTGACCCCGGGGTCAAATTCCACGAGCAGGGAGTCGTACGTCGGCACTGCGCCGTGTACGCCGTCGGCCTCTGCGGTCTCAAGCCACTGCGCAAGGGAATGGACTGTGCTCCAGTTGGCCTCCGTATCAGCGGAGGAGGCGACCACCCGGAGGGCAGAATCCCCCGACTCGAAGATCTCCACCGGAGTGGAATTTGGGGTGGCAGCCATGTCAGGCGACCTTCTCTTTGGCGGCCAGCACCTGCGGCAGCGGGGCGATGGTCACTCCGGCGTTCTCCAGTTCGGCGCGGACCTGGCGGGCCAACTGCACCGCGCCCGGGGTGTCCCCGTGCAGGAGGACGGTATCGGCGACAATCGGCAGGTCTGTTCCGGCAACGGTCTCGATGAGCCCCTCGCAGACCATGCGCACGGTGCGGTCTACGATGGCGGCCGGGTCGTGGATCACGGCTCCGGGGCGGCTGCGTGGCACCAGGGTGCCGTCGGCTTCATAGGCGCGGTCGGCGATGCCGACGATGCCCACGGCAAGCTGCCGTTCGGCGGCCGCGTTGGCCAGTTCACCGTCCTGCGCCAGCACGATGAGTCCGGGGTTGATGCGGGCGGCGGCATCGGCAACCGCGGCTGCATAATCGGGGCGGGTGGCGACGAGGTTGCCCAGGCGGCCGTGCGGCGCAATGTGGGCCACGGTGGTGCCGTGGTAGGTCGCAAAGGCACTCAGGGCACCGAACTGGTACAGGACGTCGTTGCGGACCTCGTCAGCCGTCAGGTCCATGGCGCGCCGGCCAAAGCCCCGCAGGTCCGGGAAGCTCGGGTGCGCCCCGATGCTGACGCCGCGGCGGACACATTCGGCGACCGTGGCGTGCATGATGTCGGGGTCACCGGCGTGGAAACCGCAGGCAATGTTGGCACTGGAAACCACCTCAAGCAGGGCCGCGTCGTCGCCCATCGAGTAGGCGCCGAAGCCTTCTCCGAGATCTGCTACGAGATCAACTGTGGGTCCCATTATCTGCCTTCCTGGGGTGGTTAGCAGCAGCCCTGGCCACAGGGGCAAAGGGATCAGCTGCGCTGGTGATGAGGTCTGACCGGTGGGGTCCCGGGGAGGGTTCCCGGTTCATTGCTGCGGGGCTACCGGCTTCTGCTAAAAAGTCTGGCACCGGGTTTTTGCTCAGACAAAGACGTAATCGGTGTCACGGGATAGGAGCTGGTTATGACCACCGCCGCAGTGGAGTCCATGGCCCTTTCCTTCCCGTAAAGGGGGTGCGCCCCTGGCGGCCGACCCCGTTGCTTTGAACATATGGAACGTTTATTTCCGGAATGTAAAAAGAAACCGGAAATTTCGATAAGAGTGAATACCATGCAAAATACATCTACCCCCATCAGGAATTCGCATGCCGCCTGAGGGGATAGAATGTACGCCTAGTGAAATAGCGTTCTGGGTTCAACGTTCTGGGTTCAACCTAGTGTCAGCGATGCGGATCACACAAAGACCTATTGCGTATCCCTGCATAGCAACCCGTTATGGGTTCAGGACGCCGCGACGAGAGAGGGCGGCCGTGGATACCCGGAAACTTGCATACTTCGTGCAGATCGTGGACTCGGGGAGCATCACCAAAGCGGCGGCTGCCCTGCATGTGGCCCAGCCGGCCCTCAGCCAGCAGGTTTCGGCGCTGGAGAACGAGCTCAAGCAGCGGCTGCTGATCCGCAGCAAGCAGGGGGTTCAGCCCACGGCTGCCGGGCACACGCTGTACCGCCATGCCCAGTCGATCCTGCGGCTTGTCGCGCAGGCCCGGACGGACGTTGCCAAGTCGGGGGCCGCGCCGTCGGGCCGTGTATCCATTGCCATTGCGCCCTACAGCATGGCGTCCAGCCTGACCCCGCAGATCATCAGCGAAGTGGCCCGGCGGTACCCGGACATCGTCCTGCACGTCACCGAGATCTATGGCGGCGTCCTGAGCGAGGCCATCAAGAACGGCCGGCTGGACATGGCCCTCATCTATGAGCCCGGCCCGATCCGCGGCGTCCTTTTCACCACGATGATCGTTGAGGACCTGCACCTGGTGGTCAACGCGGCCAGAACGGAAATCCACACTTCGAATGGTGAGGTCACGCTGGAGGAGGTAGCCAAGCTTGGGCTCTTCCTGCCCGAAAAGATCCACACGCTCCGCCAGACCGTGGAAGCGGGTTTCGACAGCAAGGGACTTAAGCTCCAACTGGTGGGCGAGGTGGAGTCGGTGCCTTCCCTGACCCGGCTGCTGCGGGCTGATCTCGGGGCCACCATCCTGCCCAAGTCTGCCGCCGATGCCTTGTTCCATGAGGAGGACTTCAACGTCCTGCGGATCGTCGACCCCGCGCTGCAGTGCAAGATCGCGCTGTGCACCCCGGACCACGATCCCCTCTCGGAGGCTGCCTCCGCTGTACTCCTGGTGCTGAAGGAAATGCTGCAGGAAATGCTCAACGATAAGTATGGCCGCTAGCCTTTCATAGGTTCCGCTTATTAGGGCACTTATCATTTGTCTTAGTAACGCGCTTCCGGGGATTCTAATATTGGCAGCAAGCCTAGAAATTGCGGAAAAGAAGTTTCCGCAGCCAGAATCAACGGGGAGCCTGCCATGAAAAAGCTCAGCACTATCAGGAGAACAACGGACCCGAGCCTGGGGCTTGTGGCGAAAACAGGATCTCACTGCCCCACCAACGGGTTCTGGCGCCCCGAGGACCGGTCCGCGGATCCGATCTTCGTTTTCGAGGGCAGCATCATGCCGGTCAGCGGCGGCGGGTCGACAGTCTGGTACCTGGAGGACGCCGTCTTCGGTGCCCCGGCGTACCCGGTCCCCCTGCGCGCCTAACGGCTCCCGGATCGCCGAGCAGGTGGCCCCGCCGAACCAGGTGGCCCCGCCGCTTCCCGTCCGGTGCACTTGTACCGCGTACGACGGCGGTGCTGCCGCCGGCTGAGCCTGTCAAACCCGGCAATCCTTGCGTGCCAAGGTACCCAACTGGGTAGCAGTTCAGGGCGTTCTCAGGGCTGGGAACGCCCCGATCTGCTACCCGGTTTTCGTTCCGGGAGCGCCTCCAAAAAATTTTTAGAATCTACCCCCGCCTGGTGCCTGATCCGCCTTATTTTGTCGTACCCCCTTGGCAGACTGTGGTCATGGAGGTTCTCGGGAATCCAGCAGTGACAGCGGGGGCGCCGCGTGGTGACGCTCCGCTTGCTGCCGCGGTTCCGGAGGCCGATGTTCCGGATGCCCTTTTCCCGGACGCAGTTTTGCTTTTCGGGGCGATTCCCGACGGGTGGTCCATGGGCGAAGTCTTTCCCTTCGACGAGTTCGCGGGCGATTGCTTCGCCGGCGACGACTTTCCCTATGGCGCCGATCCGGACTCCGCGTATCCGGAGGATCCCTTCCCCGGCGGAGAGTATCCCGACGGCGTTTTCCCGCAAGACCCGTTTCCCGAAGCGCTGTTTTACGAGGCCTCGTTCACCCGTGGTGAGCCCCCGGGCGGTGATGCACCCGGGCTGGGTCCCGGCAACCGGGTCGGGGCGGTGAAGACGCTTTTGCGGGCCGATCTCACGGCCGACGGTCCCGGGCTGATCAACCAGATCGCGGCGCTGGAGAAACTCAAACACTGGGCCACCGGCCAGCAGGCCCGGCTCGCCGTTGAGTTTGAGGCTAGGCGGCGGCAGGAACAAACCGAATTCGCGACTGTGAACGGTCCGGCGCAAGCCGCTTCCGGGCTAGCCACAGGCTGCAGCCTGGCGGCCGAGGATCTCGGCAAGAAACGATCCAAAGAACAGAGCCTGGGTGTGGCTGAGCAGATCGCCCTGGCCCGGGCCGAGTCACCGCACCGCGGCGGCCGGCTGCTGGGCATGGCCAAAGCCCTCGTCATCGAAATGCCCCACACCCTCACCGCCCTGGATACCGGCCGGC
>NZ_JBHVBL010000071.1:0-12507 GCF_042668165.1 Arthrobacter sp. NPDC057388 | reverse complement strand
GCCCCGCACCTTTTCCATCTAAAGGTGCGGGGCCGCCGTCGTCCGTTAAGGAGTTTTTGTACAGATAATGGGGGTTTAAGGCCCCTCAAGTCGCGACAGCTGTACAAAAACTCCCCGGTGGGTGGGGCTAGGAGGCCAGCCAGATGTCCGGGCCGAAGACCTCGTAGTGGATCTTCGTGGCCGGGATGCCGGCGTTGATGGCCTCGTTGCGGATGTTCTTCATGAAGGGCAGCGGGCCGCACAGGTACAGCGACGCGTTGGCCGGGAGGTCCACCTCGCGCAGGGACATGAAACCGGACTTGGAGCCGGCTTCCGGCTGCTCGAGCCAGAGGTGCAGGTCGGCGCCTTCGAGCCGCTCGACGTCGTCGGTCATCTGGGAGCGCAGCGCCCAGCTGTCCAGGGTGCTTTCGGCGTGCAGGACCAGAACCTGGCGGTCCGAGCCGGATTCGGCGAGCGAGCGCAGGATGGACGCGGTGGGGGTGCAGCCGATGCCGGCCGAGGCGAGGACCACGGGGCCGTCGCCGTCCTTGAGCGTGATTTCGCCGTAGGGGTTGGAGATCTCAATGATGTCGCCGACCTCCACGCTGTTGTGCAGGACTGGGGAGACTTCGCCGCCGTCGTCCAGCTTGGTGGTGAAGCTGCGGCTGGTGCCGGCGTCGCCGGAGAGGGAGTACTGGCGGACCTGGCGCAGACCGTCCGGCACGGTGACCTTCACGCTGATGTACTGGCCGGGTAGTGCTTCGGTGACGGGGGTGTCATCCGCCGGTTCCAGCGTGAAGGTCATGGAGCCCGTGCCGGCGGCGGTCTTGGCGGCGACCTTCCACGGGGTCCACATCTTGCCGTTGGCCTGGGCGGCGTAGAGGCCCTTTTCGAGCTTGATCAGGGCATCTGCCATAAGCCAGTAGACCTCGGTCCAGGCTTCGGCGATCTCGGGGGTGATGACCTCGGCCAGATCCTCGGCGATGGCGGCGAAGAGGTGCTCGTAGACCACCTGGTACTGCGGCTCGGTGATGCCCAGGGAGGCGTGGCGGTGGGCGATGCGGGCCAGTACCGTCTCCGGCAGGGTGCCCGGGTTGTTCACCAGGTGGGAGGCGAAAGCGGCGATGCTTCCGGCGAGGGCCTGCTGCTGGTTTCCGTTGCGCTGGTTCGAGCGGCTGAACAGCCCGTCCAGGAGTTCCGGGTGCGCGGCGAAGAGCCGGGCGTAAAACTTGGGGGTGATTTCGCCGATTCGTGAACCGACCAGGGGAAGGGTGGCTTCGATGACGGGACGGGCTTTGTCCGAGAGCATTGACACTCCTGAGCTAGTGGTCCGGGGTCTTTGGCCGGACCGGAATCACAGATACTGGCATTTGAAATGCTGGTTTCTGCTGCTTCATTTCTACACCCTGTAGAAGTGTTTGCACAAATGCGTCGGAATGTCCGCGCGGGTGGGGGCGAGGTGTGCGAGGCCAGGCGCGGTCGCGGCGGCGGCGCCAGAAGGGCGTGGTGCCAGAGGGTCCCGTTACGGGGCAGGTCAGGCGCCTGGGCGGAGGCCGATCGCCGCAAACACGGGCGTCATCTGACGTGACGTGGGCAGATCCGCCACCACGACGTCGTCGAGCTCGCGGTAAAAAGCCTCACGTGCCCGGGTCAGGGCGCCGCGGAGCCTGCATTCATTGATGAGCGGGCAACTGCCGGCCGGGCCAATGCATTCGGCGGCGTCCTCGCGGGTATCCAATTGCCGCAGCACCTGACCGACTGTCACGCGGCGGCCGGCGGTGCTTAGCCGGGAGCCTCCGTTACGGCCGCGCTCCACGTCGATCAGCCCCAGCATGCGCAGTTTCGCGACAGCCTTGCTGACGTGGTTGTAGGGGGTCCCGACGGCGTCCGCGACGTTCTGGGTGGTGAGCAAACCGCCTTCGGGTGCCGCAGCGAGCACCATCAGGGCGCGCAGGCTGACGTCCGCGAAGGCGTTGATTTTCATGGTTCTAGCTTAATGGCCCCGTGCAAATCGTCATGTGGCCGGCCCTAGTCAGCCCAAATCACCGGTTCGTTGGTATCGGCCGCCACATCGCCGAACTCCCATTCGCCGTCGTTATTGGGCGGCGAGTAGGGCAGGACGGCTGCGAACACCGCGCCGTCCCGGTGTTCGGTGGCCACGTGGATGGCGTCCGAGTCCTCCTCCACGAGGGTGATATCACAGACAATCGCGGCGGCGCGGAACTCGTCCCGGTGCTGGCGCAGGAGTTCGGTGATGTCGCGGATCATCGCGTCGGCGTCGAATTCGGCGTCACCGCCTGTTTCGGGATCCCCGGGCGAGACAGCCACAAGGCGGACATCGCCGTCGTTCTCCACCACGAGGGCGAACGGCAGGAAGCCGCCGCTGCGCTCGAGCTGCTCCTGGGCGGCCGCCAGGCCGGTGCCCATGAGGTTTTCCAGGTCGGTGGCCGTGGCGTCCGGGACGGACGAACGCCACGATGACTGCGCCGGGGACGAATCAGGCGATTCCACGGGACGTCCTAGCTGCGGACCAGGGCCAGTACACGGTCACGGACGCGCTCCATGGTGGCACGGTCCGTGGCCTCGGCGTTCAGCCGCAGGTACGGTTCGGTGTTGGAGGGGCGCAGGTTGAACCAGAAACTGCCGTCCGCTGCGGTGAAGGTGCTGCCGTCCAGGTGGTCCACTTCGACGTCCTCGGTCTCGAAGTCGGCCCGGACACGCTCCACAGCGCCGGCCTTGTCCTCGATTTCGGAGTTGATTTCGCCGGAGGAAACGTACGGTTCGTACTCCCGGCCGAGCTCCGAGAGCGGGCCGTCCTGTTCGCCGAGGGCGGCCAGCACGTGCATGGCGGCCAGCATTCCGGTGTCAGCGTTCCAGAAGTCACGGAAGTAGAAGTGCGCGGAGTGCTCCCCGCCGAAGATCGCGCCTTCCTCTGCCATGACAGCCTTGATGAAGGAGTGGCCCACCCTGGTGCGCACGGCACGTCCGCCGTCTTCAGTGACGAGTTCCGGCACGGCGCGCGAGGTCAGGAGGTTGTGGATGATGGTCGGCTGGGCCTCGCCCTGCGCCTTCGCGCGGGCGATTTCGCGGCGGGCCACCATGCCCGTAATGGCCGACGGCGACAGGGCGTTGCCCTTTTCGTCGATGACAAAGCAGCGGTCGGCGTCGCCGTCAAACGCCAGGCCGATGTCCGCGCCGTGTTCGACGACGGCGGCCTGCAGGTCGCGCAGGTTTTCCGGCTCGAGGGGGTTGGCAGGATGGTTCGGGAAAGAGCCGTCGAGTTCGAAATAGAGCGGGACGATATCGAAGGGCAGCTTGGGCAGCAGGGTATCGCCCAGGACAGCCGGCGTGGTCAGGCCGGCCATGCCGTTGCCGGCGTCCACCACGACCTTGAGGGGCCGGGAGGCGGACAGGTCAACCAGCGTGCGCAGGTACTCGGCGTAGTCCTTCAGGACGTCGCGGACGCCGATCTGGCCCTGCGTTTCGGCGGCCGGGATGGATCCGGTGTTCAGGTACTGCTCGGCGAGTGCCTGGATCTCCTTCAGGCCCGTCTCGGAGGAGATGGGGACGGCGCCGGCCTTGGCCATCTTGATGCCGTTGTATTCGGCGGGGTTGTGGCTCGCGGTGAACGTGGCGCCCGCGGCGTTCAGGGCTCCGCACGCGTAGTAGAGCTCGTCCGTGGAGATCAGGTCCAGCAGCTGCACGTTGGCTCCGCGGGTGGCAGCGCCGCTGGCGAATGCCTTGCTGAACTCGGGGGAGGAGGGGCGCATGTCACCTCCGACCAGGACCGTCTGGCCCTCCAGGCCAAGCACGTCAACGAACGCTGCGCCTACGGCTTCGACGATTTCAGCGGTGATGGATTCGCCCACGATGCCGCGGACGTCATACGCCTTGAAGGAGGCCGAAAGGTCATAAGTACGGGTCTGGTCGCTAGTCACGGCACTTATCTTACGGGCAAGCATGCGGCGGCCTGTGGAGGGCGAGTCACAGAAGGGCGCGCCGGCCGTTCTCCACATGGCCGGGGCCGGGGTTTGGTGTGTCAGAGGCGGCTGGGATACTGAATCAATGGCAAATAACCAGCATGCTCCGGTCCTTTCCTCTGCCCCCGGCCCCTCCGGCACCGGCAGCGAACCGGGAACAGCCACTGGTACCCGTAGCCAGGCCCTGTCGGTGCTGCGCGAACTGGTCGGCCGGGCGGATGCAGACTTCCACGACGGCCAGTTTGAGGCCATCGAGGCTCTCGTCGACAGCGGGCGCAGGACGCTCGTGGTGCAGCGGACCGGCTGGGGAAAGTCCGCCGTCTATTTCGTGTCGTCCCTGCTGCTCCGGCGGCGCGGGGCCGGGCCCACGCTGATCGTTTCGCCGCTGCTGGCCCTGATGCGCGACCAGGTCGCTGCTGCAGCCCGGGCAGGTGTCCGGGCCGTGGCCATCAACTCCGCCAACCAGCTGGAGTGGGACACCGTGCGGGAGCAGCTTGCCGCCGATCAGGTGGATGTTCTGCTGGT
The DNA here is from genome assembly GCF_042668165.1 of Arthrobacter sp. NPDC057388. NCBI lineage: Bacteria > Bacillati > Actinomycetota > Actinomycetes > Micrococcales > Micrococcaceae > Arthrobacter > Arthrobacter sp. NPDC057388. Next base: position 8,023 of record NZ_JBHVBL010000071.1, on the reverse strand, counting down.
GTCCCCTGAGCGGCTGACCAACCCCTCCTTCCGCGAGAACCAGCTGCCCGAACTCATCCGGCGGACGGGGCTGCTGGTAATCGACGAGGCCCACTGCATCTCTGACTGGGGCCACGACTTCCGGCCCGATTACCGCCGCATCGCGGACCTCATCACGCAGCTGCCTGACACCGTGCCCGTACTGGCCACCACAGCCACGGCCAACTCCCGCGTGGTCCACGACATCGAGGAGCAGCTGGGCGCCGGCGTGCTGACCATCCGCGGCGCGCTGGGCCGGGAATCGCTCCGGTTGGGCGTCCTGGCCCTGCCGGACTCGCGCGAGCGTCTCGGCTGGCTGCTGACGCACCTTGGAGACCTTCAGGGCAGCGGAATCATCTACACCCTGACGGTTTCCGCCGCCGAGGACACCGCCCGGCTTCTTGCGGAGGCCGGGCATGAGGTGCTGGCCTACACCGGCCGCACCGATCCCGCGGACCGCGAGCGGGCGGAGCAGCTCCTGAAAGACAACCAGGTCAAGGCGCTCGTGGCCACGTCCGCGCTGGGCATGGGCTTCGACAAGCCGGACCTTGGGTTCGTGGTGCACCTCGGCGCCCCGTCGTCCCCGGTGGCCTACTACCAGCAGGTGGGGAGGGCCGGCCGTGGCGCCGCCAACGCGGACGTCCTGCTCCTGCCAGGGTCCGAAGACCGTGAAATCTGGCAGTACTTTGCCACAGCCTCCATGCCCTCCGAGGAAAAGGCCACGGCCGTGCTCACCGCGCTGGCCGAAGCCGGCTCGGCCGTGTCCACCGTGGCCCTTGAAGCCCGGGTGGACCTGCGCCGGACGCCCCTGGAACTCCTGCTGAAGGTCCTCGCCGTTGACGGTGCCGTGGAACGGGTCGGCGGCGGCTGGCGGTCCACCGGCATGCCGTGGACGTACGACGCCGAGCGGTACCGCCGCATCGCTGAGGCCCGGGTGGACGAGCAGGATTCCATGGTCATCTACCAGGACACCTCCGGATGCCGGATGGAGTACATCACGTCCGTCCTGGATGACGAGACCGCTGCCGCCTGCGGCCGCTGCGACAACTGCGCCGGGCGGTGGTTCCCGGCAGACGTCGCCTCCGCAGCCACGGAGGCGGCCGGGCAGACCCTGAGCCGCGCCGGCATCGTGCTGGAGTCCCGGCTCCAGTGGCCCAGCGGGATGGACCGCCTCGGCGTGCCGGTAAAGGGCAAGATCAAACCAGACGAGAACACAGCGGACGGCCGGGTGCTCGCCAGGCTGACAGACCTGGGCTGGGGCGGCGCGCTGCGGGAGCTTTTCGCGGCCGGGGCTTCGGACCGGCCCGTCGATCCCGGCATGCTGCAGGCCTGTGTGCAGGTGCTGCGCGAATGGGGAGCCGGAGATTCCCGCCTTCCCGGCTGGAGCGGCGCGGGCAGGCCGGCGGCGATTGTCAGCATGCCTTCGCGCAGCAGGCCCGAACTCGTGGACTCCCTGGCGCGGGGAATCTCGCAAATCGGCAGGATCCCGTACCTCGGCCAGCTGCAGCTTGAACACGGCGGTCCCACCGGCAGCCGCGGGGGTAACAGCGCCTACCGCCTGGCCGGCGTGTGGGACCGGCTCGTGGTGGGGGAGGCGCTGGCTGCAGAGCTTGCCGGACTGGGCGGCGGCAGCGTGATGCTAATCGACGACCTCGTGGACAGCAGGTGGACAGTTACTGTCGCGGGCCGCGCCCTCAGGCGGGCGGGTGCGGGGGCGGTGCTTCCGCTGGCGCTGGCCCAGGCCGGCTGACCTCGGCCCCTGCGTTCCGGTGCAGGAGGAGGCTGTCTGCGGTGCTGAGCAGCATCAGCACCGCTATCGAGAGGAAGGCGCCGCGGTAGGCGGTTACGCCGGCGCCGTCCGGCCCGCCGGACAGGACGCCGCCCAGCCCGGACGAGAGCAGGGACTCCGACTCGAACAGGCGCAGCAGCAGGGCGCCCACTGCGATGCCGGCCCCCGTGGCCAGCTGAACTATCGTGGCCGAGACGGCGTTGGCGGACGTCAGCTGCCCCGGCAGGATGTCCGCGTACTGGACCGTGGCGTACGCGGAGAAGCCGATGGAACGGAACGCCCCGCTGCACACAAGCAGTGTGAACACCAGGGGTTCCGGCGTTTCGCGGGTCAGCAGGGCGCACAGGGCGAACGTGGCAGCCGAGGCCAGGGACGCGAACACCAGCACCGGCTTGAATCCGAATCGCCTGATGAGCGGCGTCGTGGCCGGTTTGATGCCGATGTTCCCGATGAACACGGCGGCCACCAGCACGCCGGCATGCAGGGGGCTCCAGCCGAAGCCGTTCTGGAACATCAGCGGCAACAGGAACGGCACGGCGCTGATGGTCAGGCGGTAAATAAAGCCGCCCGAATTGGTGGCCCGGAAGGTGCGCGTGCCGAACACCGTCAGGTCGAACAGCGGGTGGGCTGCGCGTCGCATCCAAAGAACCGCCGCGGCAAGCGCAAGAACGCCGGCCAGGATGCCCGGCCACGTCCAGGCGCCGCCGGGGTGGCCGCTGGCGAGTTCAAGGCCCGCCACCAGCGCGCCCACACCGGCCGTCGTAAGGGCAAGTCCCAGCCAGTCCAGCCGCCGGTTCCGGTCGCCGGCGACCGCCGGAACCAGGCGCAGCGCGGCCAGGAAAGCTGCGGCTCCGAGCGGCAGGTTGATCAGGAAAATCCAGTGCCAGGACAGGTAGGTGGTCAGGGCGCCGCCCACGAGCGGTGCCAGGACCGGAGCCAGCAGCCCCGGCCAGACCAGGTAAGCCGTGGCACGCAGCAGGTCGGATTTTGGCGTGCCGCGAAGGACCAGCAGCGTCCCCACCGGCACCATCATGGCCCCGCCCAGACCCTGCAGGACACGGCTGGCGGTCAGCACCGTGAGGTCCTGGCTGGCGGCGCACAGCAGTGACGCCACGGTAAAGACCGCGATGGCCAGGCAAAAGATTCGCCGGGCCCCGAGGCGTTCGGCCAGCCAGCCGCTCAGCGGGATGCCCATGGCCACTGTCATCAGGTAGGCGGTCATGGTGATGTTCACGCTGGCGGACGGCACGCCGAAGTCCGCGGCGATGCTGGGGATGGCGGTGGTCAGCACCGTCCCGTCCAGGAACTCCATGAAGAACGTGGCCGCCACCAGCAGGGCGAGCCTGGGGCTCCAGGCCGGGGTGGCGGGAAGTTTGTCCATACAATCATCCTGACACCGGGAAGCGGCTTATCGCTGTGGGTGTCCGGCACGCGGACGCCCCACCATGCGTGCGGACGGAACGGGCCCGGGAACGCAAAAGGCCCCGGTCCGAGGACCGGGGCCAAACGCGGAGACGGGGGGATTTGAACCCCCGGTCGAGTTTAACCCCGACCCTTCATTAGCAGTGAAGTCCATTCGGCCGCTCTGGCACGTCTCCAATTGCTATTACTAGCCCACCAAGGATACGCAGAACCGGGCAGTCAGTGCAAAACGGCCGGGACGGCCGGCCAAAAACGCGCCGCTCCCACGAAGCGGCGGGAGTTTTTGGACAGATACCGCGGGTTGGAGGCGCCTTAACCCGCGGTATCTGTACAAAAACTCAAGGGGAGCTGCTGTCAGGCCGTGCCTTCCGCCAGCGCCTTCCAGAGGAAATGCTGGCTGCGGCCCTGGAGCGCGGCGGCCTGCCGGTTGTCCGAGGCTCCCGCATGGCCGCCTTCCAGCGCTTCGTGGAACCACACGTTGGGGATGCCCATCGCCAGCATCCGCGCGGCCATCTTCCGGGCCTGCACAGGGCCCACCCTGTCGTCGGATGTTGCGGTCCAGATGAAGGTTTCCGGATACTCCACGCCGTCCTTCAGCTGGTGGTACGGCGAGAAGGTCTTCATGAATTCCCAGTGCTCGGGCAGGTCGGGGTCGCCGTACTCGGCTATCCACGAATGACCGGCCGAGAGCTTGGTGTACCGGCGCATGTCCAGCAGCGGCACCCCGCAGGACACGGCACCGAACAGCTCCGGGTACCGGGTCAGCATGTTGCCCACCAGCAGCCCGCCGTTGGAACCGCCGACGCATCCGAGCCGCTCCCGGCTGGTGACGCCCCGCGAGACCAGGTCACGCGCCACGGCGGCGAAGTCCTCGTACGCGCGGTGCCGGTTTTCCTGCAGCGCGGCCCGGTGCCACGAGGGGCCATACTCCCCGCCGCCGCGGATGTTGGCCACCACGTACACGCCGCCCCGGCTGTGCCCTGCCTGACCGCCATCGCCGGAAACCGGTACGGTTCGCCGCTCCAGCCACGCCCGTCCGATGGTGCCGCTGTACGCCGGTGTGCGCGAAACCTCGAAGCCGCCGTAGCCGGAGAGCTGCGTCGGGTTCTGCCCGTCCAGGACCAGGCCGCGCGCCGCCACCTGGAAGTACGGCACTTTCGTGCCGTCCGCTGAGACGGCAAAGTGCTGCTGCACCTCATAGTCCGCTTCGTTGAAGAACGACGGCGACGCCTTCACCACCGCATGGCTGCTCACCACGCCTGCCGCGGATGTCTCGCCGGAGTCCCCTTCCGGACCACGCTCGCCCGAACCGGGGCCAGCGGCCCGGGACAGCGTTCCGCGGGTCAGGGTGCCCGGCGTCGTGAAGCCGGTGGCCACCAGCCAGAAGTCATCCCCGGAGCCGCCGTCAGCCTCGTCCTCGTCATCCACGGCGAAGGCATTGACGTCGTGCAGCGGCGGGCAGGCATCCAGCGGGGACGACGACCAGGAATCGGCGGGATCCAGCACGCGGATTTCCGAGGACACGTCCTTCAGCAGGTTCAGCAGGAGGAAGTTCCGGGTCCAGCTCCAGGACTGCAGCGAGGTGTGGGCGTCCGGTGCGAAGAGCACGGTGAGCTCGCGCGAGCCGGCGAGGTAAGCCTGGAAATCGGCAGCGAGCAGGGACCCTGCAGCGTATGTGGTGCCGTCCACGGTCCAGTCGCGCTGCGGCCGGAACAGCAGCCATTCCCGGTGCACGCCGGTGTTCACGTCGGTGGGCACGTCCACCGGCACCCAACCGCCGTCCTGCAGCACTGATGTGCGGCGGTTGAAGAAGTCGATCCAGTCCACCGCGAACGTCCGTTCAAAACCGGGTGTGGAGTCGTGGGCCACGATCGCCATCATGTGGTCCTCGGGGATCTCGAAGATGCGCGGTGCATCAGCCAGGGCCTGGCCGCGGTGCAGCCGCACGGCGGTGCGGGCATAGGAGGAGGCCGTGCGGGGGAGCTCCCCGGCAGTGCTGGCGACCAGCAGCGTGTCCGCATCAAGCCACGAGACGTTGCCCTTCGCCGTCGGGAGGTCAAAACCTCCGTCAGCGGGCTCAACAAAAGCCCGGGTCTCGACGTCGAACTCCCGGTAGCGGTTGGCGTCGCCGCCGTCGGGGGAGAGCGCCACCATCGCGCGCCGGTACGGCTGGCCCGGTTCCGGCCGGAGCAGGTTCGCCCCGTGAAACACCCACTCCACACCGTCGGCGGCGGCGAGAGCATCCACATCCAGCAGGACCTCCCATTCCGGGGCGTCGGTGCGGTAGCTGTCCCAGCTGGTCCGGCGCCACAGGCCCTTCGGGTTCTCCCGGTCCTTCCAAAAGTTGTAGTACCACTCGCCATGCTTGCTCACCATGGCGATCTTGTCCGTGGAGTCCAGCACTTCAAGGATCTCGCCCTCCAGCCGGGCGTACTCGGCGTCTTCCAGGAGGTCCTCGGTGCGGGCATTCTGCTCGCGCACCCAGGCAAGCTGCTCCTCGCCGTAGATGTCCTCCAGCCAGATGTTCTCGTCGGTGGGCGCGGGCGCGGTCTCCGTTGGGGCGGTGCCGGACGCGGGGGCGGAATCAGCTGCGGTGGTGGTCATGCGCCCATCCAAACAACATCCCCGCTCAGCTAGCAAGTCACATGCCGATACTCTGGAAGGCGTGGTTATTTCGCAGAGCATCCGGACGGCGCTGATTGGTGCCGGCCCCAGGGGCACCAGTGTGCTGGAGCGGCTGCTCGCCAACTGGTCCGCCGCCGCCCCCGCCGGAGCCCGCCTGCACATCGACGTGATTGATCCGTTCCCCGCCGGTCCGGGGCATGTCTGGCAGCCCGGCCAGTCGCGGCTCTACCTGATGAACACCCAGTCGTTTTATCCCACCCTGGTTCCCGAGGACACGGGGCTGGCGGCGCCGGTGGCCGGCACCACCTTTGACCGCTGGCGCACGGCCCAGCAGCAGAACCCCCTTCCCGGGCTCTCGGACGAGGAGCGGGCTGAGCTCGCCGTGCTGGGGTCCGGGGACTTTCCCAGCCGCGCCATCTACGGCCGCTACCTGCGGTCCACGTTCGAGGAGCTGCTGGCCGTGCTGCCCGACGGCGTCACCGTCGAAGTGCACCGGGCGACGGCCACCGCTGCGCGCCGGCAGCCCGGCGGAAAGTTCGAGATCGAGCTGGACGCTGTCCAATCCGGTTCTGGCGAACCGGCCGCAGGCATGCCCGACGACGGCCGGAGACTCACCGTCGATTCGGTGGTCCTCGCGCTGGGCCACCTCGCGTCCCGCCTCAGCCCCGAACAGCGCGAGCTGCAGTCGGCCGCCACGCAGTTCGGCCTGCGCTACCTGCCGCCGGCGGTTCCGGCCGACGTCGACTGGGGCGTGGTCCCGGCGCAGGAGCCGGTCCTGGTCCGCGGGATGGGCCTGAACTTCTTCGACGTAATGGGCCAGCTCACGGAGGGCCGTGGCGGGAAGTTCGTGGAGTCCGGGGACGGGCTCGAATACCTGTCCTCGGGCCAGGAACCGTTCATCTTCGCGGCGTCCCGGCGGGGAACGCCGTACCGGTCCAAAGCCAACCTCGCCGGCTACTATCCGGAGTCGGTCACACTCCGCTACTTCACCGCGAAAGCCATTCGGAGGTTTGCCGCGGGCGGGATTGTCCCGGCCTTCGACCTCGACCTCTGGCCGCTGCTGCACCGGGACGCGCTCTGGACCTACTACACCACCCTGTTGCGCTCGCAGCCGGACGCGGTGACCGACCATGCCGCATTCCTCAAGGAGCTGGAGGAGGCACTGCACCCGCATGCCCACAGCACGGGCCGGTGGGAGGACGACTTCAATGCCGTCGTCGGCCGCCACGTCCATCCGGGCAGCCGGCTGGACCTGCGCGGCCTTGCCGCCCCACTGTCCGGGCGCAGCTTTGCCTCGCGCACCGAACTGGACGCCGCCGTCGTTGATTACCTCGACGACGACGCCCGCCGCTCCGCCCTGGGCGAGGACGACCCGGTCAAGATGGCCATTGGCGCGCTGCACCGTGGCCGTGCCGTGCTGAAAACCGTGGTGGCCGACGGCGGCATCACCGATGAGTCGTGGGTCGCCGGCCTGCGGGGCTGGTTTGAATCGCTGGTGGAGGGCCTTGCCAGCGGTCCGCCGGCGCTGCGCGCCGAGCAGCTGGCCGCTTTGGCGCGTGCCGGAATTGTCAGTTTCGTGGGACCGGACCCCAAGTTCGGCGTGGACCGCGGAAAGCGCGCCTTCACCGCCGCTTCCCCGTGGGTGCGGGGTGATGCCGCCGAGGCGCGCACCCTGGTGGAGGCGCTGGCCCCGGCCAACCGTGTGGCCCTCAACGAGTCGCCGCTGCTGGAACAGCTCCTCGCGGACGGAATCGTGCGGCCGCGGACCATGATGACCGTGGAAGGCACGCCCGTGCAGTCCTCCGGTCTCGACGTCCGTCCGCACCCGTACCGCCCGGTGGCAGCCAACGGAGAGGTCAACGAGCGGCTGTACGTCCTGGGCCTCCAGCTCTCGGCTACCCAGTGGGGAACGGCCATTGCCGCCGAGGCCGTCCAAAACGTCGGCCCCGTCTACCCGAGCGGGCAACGCACCCTGCGGGACGCCGACGAGATTGCCCGAGACATCCTCGGCCTGACGCCCAACGCTTCCTCACTTCCTGCCGCCTGACGCCGGACCCTTCCTCAGGTCCTGCCCCCTAATCCCGAACGCGTCCTCACCTCCTGCCGCCTGAGGCCTGCCGCTTCCTGGCTTCAGCAAAAAAGGATGCCGGCCGGCAGCCTCCCCGGGAA
>NZ_JBHVBL010000070.1:0-12633 GCF_042668165.1 Arthrobacter sp. NPDC057388 | reverse complement strand
GGCCCGGCGCGCCTTGCGTGGCGATCAGACAGGCACGAAAGCAGCCGTTAGGAAGTTGGAACAATGAAGTTCGGGAAGCAGCCCGCCCCCGTCGCGGACATCAACGAGGACGAGCTTGAAGTCCACAAGCCGAAGACCGAAGCCGCCGGCGTCAAAGCCGTGATGGTGGCGCTGGAGCGCGCCGTGGCGCAGGCCGGCGTGACCCGCACGGCGCAGTCGCTGCTTCGGCTCAACCAGCGCGGCGGTTTCGACTGCCCCGGCTGCGCCTGGCCGGAGTCGGACAAGAAGCGCAAGGCCGCCGAGTTCTGCGAGAACGGCGCCAAGGCCGTGGCCGAGGAGAACACCCTCCGCACCGTGGGCGCGGAATTCTGGGCGAAGCACTCCATTGCCGAGCTGTCGGAGAAGACCGAGTACTGGCTGGGCAACCAGGGCCGCCTCAGCGAACCGGTGGTCATCCGGGAGGGTGAGACGCACTACTCGCCGATCTCTTGGGCCGACGCCTTCGAGCTCATCGGCGAGCACATCCGGGCCAGCACGCCGGACCGCTGCGTCTTCTACACCTCGGGCCGCACGGCGAACGAGACAGCCTTCATGTACCAGCTGTTCGCCCGGTCGCTGGGCACGAACAATCTGCCGGACTGCTCCAACATGTGCCACGAGTCCTCGGGCTCGGCGCTGAACCCCACGATCGGCATCGGCAAGGGCACAGTCTCGCTGGATGACATCCACGACGCCGAGCTGATCTTCGTCGTCGGCCAGAACCCCGGCACCAACCACCCCCGCATGCTGTCCGCGCTGAAGGAGTGCAAGGACAAGGGCGGCAAGGTGGTGGCCGTGAACCCGCTGCCCGAGGCCGGCCTGTTCAACTTCCGCGACCCGCAGACGCTCTCCGGCGTGGTGGGCGGCGGCACGCCGCTGGCTGACGAATACCTGCAGATCAAGGTCGGCGGTGACCTCGCCCTCTTCCAGGCACTGGGCCACCTGTTGCTGAAGGCCGAAGAGCAGAACCCGGGCACCGTCGTCGACCGTTCCTTCATTGACGCGCAGACCGACGGTTTCGACGCGTACGTCGAGGCCCGCCAGGAACTGGACTGGGAGGAAACGGAGCGGGCCACCGGCCTGTCCCGGGAGCAGATCGAGACCGTGGCCGGCATGCTGGTCAAGTCCAAGGCCAGCATCTTCTGCTGGGCGCTGGGCGTCACGCAGCAGCCGCACTCGGTGGACACCATCAAGGAGATGGTCAACGTCCTGCTGCTGCAGGGCAACTTCGGCAAGCCCGGCGCGGGCGCCTGCCCGGTGCGCGGACACTCCAACGTGCAGGGCGACCGGACCATGGGCATCTGGGAGAAGCCCAAGGAGTGGCTGCTCGAAGCGCTGGACAAGGAGTTCGGCATCCAGTCGCCGCGGCACCACGGCCACGACGCCGTGGAGTCCATGGAGGCGTTCGAGCGCGACGAGGTGGACGTGTTCGTGTCCATGGGCGGGAACTTCTCGCTCGCGTGCTCGGACACCGAGACCCTCGAAGCCGGCATGCAGCGGATCGGGCTCACCGTCCACATCTCCACCAAGCCGAACCGGTCCCACATCGTGCACGGCCGCACCTCGCTGATCCTGCCCACGCTGGGGCGCACGGACAAGGACGACAAGCACCCCAAGGGCGCCCAGTTCCTGTCCGTGGAGGACTCCATGTCCGTGGTCCACTCCACCCAGGGCAGGCTGCAGCCGGTGTCCGACCACCTGCTCGCCGAGCCCGTCATCGTGGCACGGATGGCCGAGGCCACGTTCGGGCCGGACCACTCCGTGGACTGGAAGGCCATGGCCGAGGACTACGACGTGGTCCGCGACCACATCGCCCGCGTCCTGCCCGGATTCGAGGACTTCAACGCCCGGGTCCGGACCAAGAACGGTTTTGTGCTGCCCAACCCGCCGCGCGACACCCGGTCCTTTGCAACGGACATCGGGCGCGGCCGCTTCACGGTCAGCCCGCTGGAGTACCTGACGCCGCCGGCCGGCCACCTGGTGCTGCAGACCATCCGCAGCCACGACCAGTACAACACCACGTTCTACGGCCTGGACGACCGCTACCGCGGAATTTCCGACGGCCGCCGCGTGATCCTGGTGCACCCGGAGGACCTGGCCGAGCAGGGCTTCAAGGACCGCGACCTCGTGGACGTGGTCAGCACGTTCCAGGGGACCGACCGCCGGGCCGAGAAGTTCCGGCTGGTGGCCTACCCGACGGCGAAGGGCTGCGCCGCGGCGTACTTCCCCGAGGCCAACGCGCTGGTCCACAAGGAAAACGTGGCCCGCGTGTCCAACACCCCCGGCTTCAAGGCCATGTTTGTCCGCTTCGAGCCCCACGCCGGTGGCGTTGCCACCGCGGAGGCGGCTGAAGCAGCCGGCCTGGAGCCCGCGTCGGCCCGCTAGGAGTTCCGCCGAACACCAAACAGAACGGCCCCGCTTCCTCGTGGAAGCGGGGCCGTTCTGGCCGGGTCTTTTCCAATGCGCGGCGTCAGCGGGCGGCACCGATGCTGCGGTCGGAGAACCAGTAGCGTTTGGTGACAGTGTTGGTTGCCATGACGACGATCCCCGTCCTGGAGTTCACGCTCTGCTTGGAGCTGGTCACGTTGTTCATGTGGGGTGACGCTGCATCTTCAATGACAACTTTCCCGCGGCCGGACGTGAAGGCAGGCTTATCCATCGAAGCGGTTTTTTCGTAGATGCTGCCTGCGGTGCCGGAGAAGGCGCAGCCACGGACGTACGTCGAGGGTGCCGTGTAAAACGCATGGACCAGATTGTTTGCCGTATCAAGGATGATCTGCGGGCGGGTAACGCAGTCACCAGTCCTGGCGATCGTGGTCTGCGTAAAGGAGCCCGTGGCCGGCTTGAAAACCACCAGCAGCAGCTGGGCAAGTTTCGGGTCTGTCGTGCCGTCATCAAGGCTTGTCTTCACCGCGGCATAGACCCGGCCGCTGGGATCGGACTGCAGGCTCTTGATGTTCAGGTGGTCATCCACCCGCTTGGTTCCCTTGATGGCTGGCTTCACCTTCCACGACCCCGCGGTTCGGGGACTCTTTTCGTCGTCATGCATGGCCCACCACGCCGTACCCGTGGCCTGGTCAGTCCACATGATCCCGATTTCGTCGCCGTCATAGGCCACAATCGCGGAGAGGTCGTCAGGGGTAGGGTGCGGGTCCTGGGCTGAGGGAACGACAAAAGGCCTTCCCCAGCCCGTACCGCCGGCCAGGGAGTTGTTGACGTACACCGTGCTTCTGCTGCCGGAGACCTGTGTCCAGGTGGCCCAGATTTTCCCCGTGGAATCCTTGGCGATGGTCAGCGATTCGCTGCTGTTGTTCGAGATGGTGGCCGGGAACCCTGCGTTGAGCGTGTATTTCCCGCCGGCGTAGCTGTAGCGGTACAGCCTGGCGGGCTGTCCGGACGCGCTGTTCCCGGCTGTCACGACGTTGGACGCTATGTACAGGTGGGTGCCGTCCCAGAGGGTGTCCGACGACGTGCTGGCCCTGGGGTCGGTCCGGACCCCTGTGCTCACCCAGGTGTGGGTGGCCCGGTTCAGGCGGTAGATGCTCCAGCCGCTGCCGGTCTTCCACATGTTGGCCCACCAGGAACCGTCATTCCACCACAGCTTGCTCTGCGGTTTATCAGCTGTTGGAGGATTGGTAACGCCGGAATAGGCGATGCTCCGGGTTCCGACAGTCGCTGCCTGGGCGGCGCTGTTGACGCCGAGCAGACTGCCGGCGGCCACGACGGACAGGACAACAAGGTGGATGAACCAGCGGACGGTCTTCTTCATCTTCAGCACCATTCCTCAGTCGGAAGTAAAGCCTCTTCGCCGGGGTCGTCAAGAGCCCCGTTCGGTAGCAGTAAGCGCCCATTCCAACAGGAAGCCTGCTGTGCGAGCGGCGACGCCGTCGGAACCTTCGTCCGGAGCTTCAGGATGCTCGGGAAACCTCATGAAAAGGTTGTAAAAACCTTGGGAAACGGATCCCCCACCGCAGCCTCAGGAAGCAGTACATCACTATAGGGCGTCTAACTGGCGTCGGGCGCCCTTCGGGCTGTTCCCCGGGTGAGCGCCAGATGGCCGCCCAGGAACCCGGCGCCGGCCACCGTGTTCCCCGCCAGCCCAAGCCCAACACCGAGGGCATGCCGGCCGCGCAGCCGGGCCATCAGGGAGCCGAGGAACAGGAAGATGGCGGCATCCGTTCCGAGCGCGTGCACCGCGCCGATGCGGCGCTCGACGCCGGTCATCCCGGCCCAGTCCCCGGTGCCCGCGAGCGAGGTTGGCCCGGCCGCCAGTACCCCCGCGGCGACCAGCAGCGTGGCGCCCGATCGGGCCTGGGTTCCTCCGGCCAGGTCAAGGATGGAAGCGCCGGTCCAGCACCCGAGCGTCACATCAGTAAGCGGGGGATGGGCTGAGTGGCCCAGGACGCCGGTATGAAAGACGCTGCGCCGCGCCCAGCCGGGTATCGGACCGTAGATGCGCTCCTGGGCGGCGGCCAGCTTTTCGGAGACAGGGCTGGCGCCCACTGCGCGGGCGAGGCGCTGCGGCAATGACAACTCATTCACGGGTCACACGCTACGCCCCCGGCTCAGCCCTGGACAGTGCCACCTCTGGACAGGGATCACTGTCCGGCAACTGCCAACCGTCCTGACCCTTTCTTAACCAAGAACGACGGCGACACGCCGGACTTGCCGGTGTGTCGCCGTCGTCCCCAACCGCCCCCTACCCTCGCAAGCTCGGCCAGGGAACCCTGCGGTCGTGGGCCCAGCTTCAATTAGGGTCAGGACGGCCCGCAAAGCGGGTTAGCCGCGGAGGCGCTCCATGCCGGGGTCGAACAGCGGCTCGGCGCTGACCGTGGCGGCGACGCGGTTGCCGAAGTACTCGATCTCCACGGCGTCGCCCTCGGAGACGGAAGCCGGGAGCCAGGCGTAGGCGATCGGCTTGCGGATCGAGTAGCCGTACGCGGCGCTGGTGACGTAACCGGACGCTACGCCGCCCACGTACACGGGTTCCTTGCCGAGCACAATGGAGGTGCCGTCGTCGACCGTCAGGCAGCGCAGTACCTTGTCGGCCGGCTGCTCCTTGAGGGCCGCCAGGGCCTCGGCGCCAACGTAGCCTTCCTTGTCCTTCGCCACGGAGAAGCCGAGGCCGGACTGGTAGGGGTGGTGCTCGGTGGTCACGTCCGTGCCCCAGAGGCGGTAGCCCTTCTCCAGGCGCAGGCTGTTGAAGGCACCGCGGCCCGCGGCGATGATGCCGTGTTCCTGGCCGGCCTCGAACAGCAGGTCCCAGAGCTTGAGGCCGTATTCGGCGGTGGTGTAGAGCTCCCAGCCGAGTTCGCCCACGTAGGACAGGCGCATGGCCGTGACGGGGATGCCGCCAACGTTGATTTCCTTGGTGCGGAAGTACTTCAGGCCGTCGTTGGTGAGGTCGTCGGTGCTGACCTTGCCGATCACTTCGCGGGCCAGCGGGCCCCACAGGCCGATGCAGCAGGTGCTGCCGGTGATGTCGGTGACGTGCACCCACTTCGCCGGGTCGGCTGCCGACTGCTTGCGGGCCTCAACGCGCAGGTAGTCGAAGTCGACGTTGCTGTTCACGCCGAGCTGGAAGTCTTCCTCCGCGAGCCGGGCGACGGTGACGTCGCTGCGGATGCCGCCGTCGTGCTCCAGCAGCAGGCAGTAGGTGACGGCGCCGGGCTTCTTGGCGATGTTTCCGGTGCTCAGCCGGTGCAGCAGGGCCTGGGCGCCGGGGCCGTTGACGGCGAGGCGCTTCAGCGGCGTCATGTCGTAAAGCGCGACGGCGGTACGCGTCTTCCACGCTTCGGCTGCGGAAATGGGGGAGGAGAACAGGGCTGCCCACGGCTCGCGTTCCGGTGCCTGCCACTCTTCCGGCAGTTCGTCCAGCAGGGGCCGGTTGGCCTCGAACCAGTGCGGGCGCTCCCACGCGGCGGACTCCAGGAAGAAGGCGCCGAGTTCCTTCTGCCGGACGTTGAAGGGGCTGACGCGCAGGTCCCGCGGGGATTCCTTGGGCTGCAGCGGGTGCATGACGTCGTAGATCTCCACGAAGTTCTGCTGCGAGGTCTCGCTGACGTAGTCGTCGCTGGTCTGGACCTTCTCGAAGCGGGTGAGCTCGGTGCCGTGCAGGTCGGTGCGGGAGCGGCCCTCGGTGAGAAGCTCGGCCACGGCCTTGGCCACGCCTGCGGAGTGCGTCACCCACACGGCCTCGGCAACGAAGAAGCCGGACAGTTCCGGGGCTTCGCCGATCAGCGGGCCGCCGTCGGGCGTGAACGAGAAGATGCCGTTGAAGCCGTCTTCGATCGCGGCGCTGCGCAGGGCCGGCAGCAGGTCCTGGCTGTCCTCCCAGGCGGGCACGAAGTCTTCCAGGGTGAAGTCCAGGCGTGAGGGCATGTGGTGGTCGGACATTTCCTCGGCCGACACCTTCGGGAGGGCGGACATGTCCACGGGCATCGGGCGGTGGGCGTAGCTGCCGATGCCGATGCGGTTGCCCCACTCGCGGTAGTAGAGGTCCTTGTCCTGGTAGCGGAGGATGGGCTTGCTGGCGCCCTTGGGAAGCTCGTTGACGCCCTCGAGCTCAGCGAGGGGGGTGCTGACGACGTACTGGTGGGCCAGCGGCAGCAGCGGCACTTCCAGGCCAACCATCTTGCCGAGCTCGCGGCCCCAGAAACCTGCACATGACACTACGATGTCCGCCGGGATCACACCGGAGGAGGTCTCGACGCCGGTGACCTTGCCGCCCCACTGGGAGATGCCGGTGACGGTGGTGGAGCCGAGGAAGGTCACGCCGCGTTCGCGGGAGCGCTCGATCAGCAGCTGCACTGCACGGGCGGCGAGGGCCAGGCCGTCGGTGGGGATGAGCAGGCCGCCGAGGACCTCGCGGCCGCCGGTGAGCTTGCCGGTGTTCAGCAGCGGGTAGATCTTTTCGCATTCATCGGCGTCGACGATCCGGCTTTCGACGCCCCAGGAGGTCATCACACCCATCTTGCGCTTGAGGTCGGCCAGGCGCTCGGGGGTGGTCGCCAGTTCCAGGCCGCCCACCTGGTTGAAGCAGGACTCGCCGTCCTTGCTCAGGGCCAGCAGCTTGTTGACGGTGTAGGTGGCGAATTCCGTCATGGTCTTGGACGGGTTG
The DNA here is from genome assembly GCF_042668165.1 of Arthrobacter sp. NPDC057388. Taxonomy (NCBI): domain Bacteria; kingdom Bacillati; phylum Actinomycetota; class Actinomycetes; order Micrococcales; family Micrococcaceae; genus Arthrobacter; species Arthrobacter sp. NPDC057388. Next base: position 5,474 of record NZ_JBHVBL010000070.1, on the reverse strand, counting down.
TTCTGGAACACCAGGCCGGGGGCGTGCGACGTTGAGCCGCCGGCCAGTTCCAGCGGGCCCTGCTCGACGACGGTGATGTCATTCCAGCCGCGGCTGGACAACTCGTCCGCGAGGTTGGTGCCGACAATGCCGGCCCCGATGATGACGACGCGTGGTGATGCGCTCATGGTGTGTGGTTCTCCTGGTTCGCGTTAGCGGAAAATTAGCGGAATACGACGGTGCGGGTCTTGTTGAGGAGGACGCGGTGCTGGCAGTGCCACTTCACCGCGCGGGAGAGCGCCTGGGTCTCCGCGTCCCGGCCCACCGTGACCAGCGCGTCCGGATCGAGGGCGTGGTCCACGCGGAAGACTTCCTGTTCGATGATGGGACCCTCATCGAGGTCCGCGGTGACGTAGTGGGCGGTGGCGCCTACCATCTTGACTCCGCGGTCGTAGGCCTGGTGGTAGGGCTTCGCACCCTTGAACCCGGGCAGGAAGGAGTGGTGGATGTTGATCGCCCGGCCGCGCAGCTTGGTGCACAGATCATCGGACAGCACCTGCATGTAGCGGGCCAGCACCACAAGATCGGCGTCGTATTCGGCCACCAGCTCCAGGAGGCGGGCTTCGGCTTCCGGCTTGGTGGCTGCCGTTACCGGCACGTGAATGAAGGTCAGTCCGGCCGCCTCGGCCATGGGCCGCAGGTCCTCGTGGTTGGAAACAACGACGGCGATCTCCGCACCCAGGCTTCCGGCGCGCCACCGGAAGATGAGGTCGTTCAGGCAGTGGCCGAACTTCGACACCATCACCAGCAGCCGCTGCGGGCGCCCGTCGTGGATGCTGAAGTCCATGCCGAACTCGCCGGCGATGGCAGCGAACTCGGAGGTCAGGCTCTCGGCAGTCTGCGGGCCGGCGTCACCGGCATCGCTGCTCTGAGTGAAGGCGGTGCGCAGGTAGAGGTTGCCGCTGACGTGGTCGTCGAACTGCTGGTGTTCGACGATGTCGAAGCCGCGGTCGGCCAGGAACGTGGTGATGGCGCGGACGATGCCCGGCCGTTCCGGGCACGCCAGCGTCAGGACGAACTCAGCGGCGCGGGCTTTTGCCGGGGTACCGGAGTTTGCGGCGGTGGTGGCGGCGACTGCGGGGGCGCCTTCAAGGAGTGTGGACAAGATTGTCTCCTGGGTTGGTGCAGACGTCGCTGCGGTTGCGGGGGTGGCCCAAGCAGCGCTGCTCAGGCCACCGGACGGGCTTGCGTTAGATGTGGCCGTTCACTGTCAGGCCCGGGGGAAGGTTGGGCTCTTCATCGGACTCGATGACCATGATGTCGCCGTCAACAACCTGGACTTCGTGTACGCGGACCGGGAGTTTGGCCGGCGGTGCATCAACCTTGCCGGTCCGGAGGTTGAACTTGGAGGCGTGCAGCGGGCACTCGACCTCGCAGCCTTCCACCCAGCCGTCCGTCAGCGAGGCGTCCTGGTGGGTGCAGGTGTCGTCGATGGCGAAAAGCTCGCCCTCTTCGGTGTGAAAGACGGCGATGGGCGGCGCGGTGTTCAGGCGCAGGGCTTCCCCTGGTGCCAGTTCGCTGAGCGGGCATGCCTTGTGCATGGGGGGCCTCTTTTCTCGTGTTGAAGGTATAGAGATACTGCCGGCGGTTTGTTCCGCATGGTTCAACAGCAGTCGTAATATGCAACAGAGTGCTTTCCATCACACGCTTTTGTCAAGGGTAGACGCTCCGATTACGTGCCTCTTCTTTAATGAGTCTTTACCCCCTTGACAGCCACGGTGGCATGGATCACTCTGTTGCATATAGCGATTGTTGTTGCGCTAAAAGCAATAGAAAGAGGGGTGTATATATGCAGACGCTTGCGATCGTGGGAGCCTCCCTGGCAGGCCTTTCCGCCGCGCGGGCAGCCCGCGCCCAAGGCTTCACCGGACGGCTCGTCATCATCGGCGATGAGGAGCACCGTCCGTACGACCGGCCGCCGCTTTCCAAGGACTTCCTGCTGGGAACCATCACGGCCGAGGACCTGTCCCTGGAAACCGAAACCGACGACCTCGACGCCGAGTGGCTCCTGGGTGCAGGCGCCGTGTCCCTGGACGCGGAGACGAAGACCATTGGCCTCGCCAACGGCCAGGCTATCCAGGCGGACGGCATCGTCATCGCCACCGGCGCACGCGCCCGGCAGCTGCCGGCGCTGGCCGGCCTGAGCAATGTCTTCTCGCTGCGCACCCTCGCCGACGCGCAAAGCCTGGCGCCGGAACTGGTGCCGGGAAGCAAGATGGCCGTCATCGGTGCCGGCTTCGTCGGCGCCGAAGTTGCCTCGTCCGCAGCCTCCCGCGGCATGGATGTCACCCTGGTGGACACCAAGCCGGTGCCGTTCGCCGCGCAGCTCGGTATGGAAATGGGCTCTGTGGTGGGCGGCCTCCACACCAACAAGGGTGTCCGGCTCATCTCGTCGGCAGTCATCGAAGACTTCTACTCGGGCGAAGGGAACGTCACCGGCCTCCGGCTGGCCGACGGAACCTTCGTCGCCGCTGACGTCGTGGTGGTGGGTATCGGCGCTGAGCCGAACGTTGAGTGGCTCGCCGGTTCCGGCGTGGAGGTCGACGGCGGTGTGTTGTGCGACGCGATGGGGCGCACCAACGTTTCCGGCATCGTGGCCGTGGGCGACTGCGCCGCCTGGTTCGACGCCGCTGTGGACAAGCACCGCCGGGTGGAGCACTGGACCGGTGCCCTCGAGCGTGCCGCCCTGGCGGTCCAGGCGCTGCTGGACGACGACGCACCCGCGCAGCCGCTGAAGCCGCCGTACTTCTGGTCCGACCAGCACGGGGTGAAGATCCAGTTTGCCGGCCACTCCGCCGGTTACGACCGCATGGAGGTCGAAGCAGGTGATGCCGCCGAGCACAGCCTGCTGGCCGTCTACTACCGCGAAGACGTTCCCGTCGCCGTCCTTGGCATGAACCAGCCGCGGCTGTTCACCAAGTGGCGCCGGAGCCTCGCTCCGTCCGCACCCAAGCCGGCAGCCGCCGTCGTGCCTTCAGTTTTGACGCCGGCGGGCGAACCCGCCCTTGCCGGTGCCGCCGCGGGGCTTTAGCCCCAATCCTTTCTTTGTAATTCGTGTTGTTTGTGTTGTTTTGTTAGGAGAGCAAATTGTCTGTTGAGGTATCCACCCCGAGCCTGATCCCCACGCTGGGCGGTCATCTGTACACGGATCCGGCCATCTTCCGGGCCGAGCAGGAGCGTATTTTCGAGCAGATGTGGTTCTGTGCGATCCGGTCCTCGGACCTGGACAAGCCCGGGGCATGGCAGACGGTTCAGATTGGCCGCGAAAGCGTCCTGATCTCGCGCACCCGCAAGGGCGAAATCCGTGCCTTCTACAACGTCTGCCGCCACCGCGGTGTGAAGCTGTGCATGGAGGAAAAGGGCGAAGCTGCCCGCAACTTCCAGTGCCCCTACCACGCCTGGACCTATGACTTCGAGGGCAAGCTGATCGCTGCCCCGAACCTGACCAAGATGCCGGACATCGACCGCGACGAGTACGGCCTGTCCAAGGTCCACCTCCGTGAATACCTGGGCTACGTGTGGGTGTGCCTGGCCGAGGAGCCGCCGTCCTTCGAAGAAGAAGTCATGGGCGCGATCGAGGAACGCCTCGGCAACGTCCACGCCATTGACGGCTACGACGTGGCCAACCTGTCCGTCGGCCGCCGCATCCGCTACGACGTGAAGGCCAACTGGAAGCTCATCATCGAGAACTTCATGGAGTGCTACCACTGCGCCACCATCCACCCGGAGCTGACCGAGGTCCTGCCCGAGTTCGCCGACGGCCTGGCTGCGCAGTACTTCGTGGGCCACGGCGCTGAGTTCGGTGAGGACATCAAGGGCTTCACGGTGGACGGCTCCGAGGGCCTGGACCTCATCCCGGGCGTGAGCGAGGACCAGGACCGCCGCTACTACGCGATCACGATCAAGCCGACCGTGTTCGTCAACCTGGTTCCGGACCACGTGATCATCCACCGCATGTTCCCGATGTCCGCAGACCACACGATCGTCGAATGCGACTGGCTGTACCTGCCCTCCGTCGTGGAATCCGGCAAGGACGTCACCGCCTCCGTTGAGCTGTTCCACCGCGTCAACATGCAGGACTTCGACGCCTGCGAACGCTGCCAGCCGGGCATGGCCTCCAAGTCCTACGCCAAGGGCGGCGTGCTCGTCCCCAGCGAGCACCACATCGGCGCTTTCCACGACTGGGTACAGGAAAAGGTGGGCGACGTCCCGCTGTCCGGAGAAGCCCTGCTGGGCCTCACCGCCGACACCCCGCCGCTGGAGGAACGTGCCGAAACCCTGCAGCGCAAAGAGACCGCAAAGTCCTAGTTTCCTTGTTTGAGCCTTAGGGCCGTTGACTGAGCCTGCCGAAACCGCAAGTTTCGGCAGGCTCAGCCGTTTAAGCAGACGCAGCCGTTCAAGCAGACGCAGCCATTCAAGCCGTCACCGGCCGGTGTAGCCCATCTTTCCGCTGATGGTCAGGCCGGCTTCCTTCAGGCCCTCGATCAGTCCCGGCGTGTTTTCCGGGTCGAAGCGGAAGGCGGGGCCGGAAATGCTGACCGACCCGATCACCGTCCCGAAGTGGTTGAAGACGGGCACGGCCACCGCGGTCAAGCCGATCTCCAGCTCCTCGTGGACCGTTGCGTAGCCGTTGTGGGATACGTCCAGGAGCTGTTGTTCCAGGGTGTCCCGGTCCGTGATGGTCCGCGGTGTGCGGGCCGGCAGGCCCACCTTTTGGATGATCCGCGCCCGTTCCTCAGCCGGCAGTGCCGCCAGCAGGACCTTGCCGCTGGAGGTGGCGTGCAGGGGCGTGAGGCTGCCCACCCAGTCGGACGTGGCCAGCGTGGAGGGGCCCATGGCCTGGTCCACGTTCACGGCGTAGTTGGAGCGCAGCACGGCGAGATTCACGGTTTCCTTGTACTGCTCCGCGAGGCTCTCCAAAGTGGGACGCGCCTCATGGACCAGGCTTAGCCGGCCGGGGATGGAACTGGCCAGGCGCAGGATGCCAAAGCCCAGCTGATACTTGCCGCGGTCGTGGTTCTGACGCACGATCTCCCTGGCCACCAGGGACCCGATCAGCCGCGAAACCGTGGACTTGTGGACTCCCATTTCGTCGGCTATTTCACTGACACCGGCGTGCCCGTCCCGGGCCAGGATCTCCAGGATCTGGAGGGCGCGGTCGACGGACTGGACGCCTCCACCCTGGACGTCCGGATCCCTGTCAGTCCATTGTTCGTCTCTTGCAGCCATCAGCGGTGCTCCCGGTTTGTCGCCGTGACCAGCGGTGGGGCGCTGCGCCATCCCGCCTGGTTCACACCTCCGATCCTAGACCGAGAGCGGGCCGGGGCGTCATTCGCCCGAAACGCAGGGAACCCCGCCGCGGCGCTGGGTGGGTCAGTGCCGTGGCGGGGTTCCGTGGTGTTTAGCCGGGGTGGTTAGCCGATTTTGTTGGCGGC
>NZ_JBHVBL010000069.1:0-12722 GCF_042668165.1 Arthrobacter sp. NPDC057388 | reverse complement strand
CCTTTGGTACCCGGCCCGCCGTCGTCGTCAATCCGGTGCGTTCAGCGCGAACGAACAGTTGTGGCCCTATTTTGAGTCCGTTGCGGGGCCACAACTGTACGTTCGCGCCTAGTGGGGGTGGAGCTACGCGTTGGCCTTGATGGCCGCGGCGAGGACCTCCAGGCCGTCCAGCAGCAGCTCGTCGCTGATCACCAGCGGCGGCAGCAGGCGGATGACGTTGCCGTAGGTGCCGCAGGTCAGGATGATGACGCCTTCCTTGAGGCAGGCGGCGGCAACAGCCTTGGTCAGATCCGGGTTGGGCTCCTTCGAACCGGCCTGGACCAGCTCGATGGCGAGCATGGCGCCGCGGCCGCGGATGTCGCCGATCACCGAAACTTCGCTGGCGAGTTCGCGCAGCTTGCCGAAGGAGAGTTCCTCGATGTGCTTGGCGCGGCCGTTGAGGTCGTATTCCTGCATGGAACCGATCGAGGCCAGCGCGGCGGCGCAGGCCACCGGGTTGCCGCCGTAGGTGCCGCCGAGGCCGCCCGGGTGGACGGCGTCGAGCAGGTCCGCGCGGCCCGTGATCGCGGACAGCGGCATGCCGCCGGCGATGCCCTTGGCCATGGTGATGATGTCCGGAACGATGCCCTCGTGGTCCACGGCGAACCATTCGCCGGTGCGGCAGAAACCGGACTGGACCTCGTCGGCGATGAACACGATGCCCTTTTCCTTGGCCCACGCGGACAGCGCCGGCAGGAAGCCCTCGGCCGGGACAATGAAGCCGCCCTCGCCCTGGATCGGCTCGATGATGATGGCGGCCACCTGGTCGCCGCCGATCTGCTTCTCGATCGCGGTGATGGCGCGCTTGGCGGCCTCGGCGCCGGTGATCTCCGGGTTCTCCTCGCGGAACGGGTAGCTCATCGGCATGCGGTAGACCTCGGGCGCGAACGGGCCGAAGTTGGTCTTGTACGGCATGGCCTTCGCGGTCAGCGCCATGGTCAGGTTGGTGCGGCCGTGGTAGGCGTGGTCAAAGGCGACGATGGCGTCCCGGCCGGTGGCGAGGCGTGCCACCTTGATGGCGTTTTCCACGGCTTCGGCGCCGGAGTTGAACAGGACGGTCCGCTTTTCGTGGGTGCCCGGGGTGAGCTTGTTCAGTTGCTCGGCGACCGCGACGTAGCCCTCGTAGGGCGTGACCATGAAGCAGGTGTGGGTGAAGTGCTCCACGGCCTCCTTCACGGCACCGACGACGGCGGGATCGGACGCGCCGACGCTGGTCACCGCGATGCCCGAGCCGAGGTCGATGAAGGAGTTGCCGTCGACGTCGTGGATGATTCCGCCGTCAGCGTCAGCGACGTAGACCGGAACGCTGGAAGCGACGCCGGCGGCGACCACTGCCTTGCGGCGTTCGGTCAGCGCGACGGACTTGGGGCCCGGGAAGTCGGCCTGGACGCGGCGCTTCTGCTCGAGGCGGTAGGTGATTTCGTTGGCAGTGGTGGTCATGGGGGTTTCTTTCTTTACTGCGTTGGTGGGCCCACGCCAGCCGGTTCCCTGGCCGGGCAGAGCGAGGTTAGGGGCTGGTGGGGAGGGGGGACTCGTCAGGCGTCCAGTGCGGACATCACGTGCTTGATGCGGGTGTAGTCCTCCACGCCGTACATGGAGAGGTCCTTGCCGTAGCCGGACTGCTTGAAGCCGCCGTGGGGCATTTCAGCGGTGAGGAGGATGTGCGTGTTGATCCAGACCGCACCGAAGTCCAGATCGCGGCTGAGGCGCATGGCCGTGCCGTGGTCGCTGGTCCAGACGCTGGACGCCAGTGCATAGTCGACGTCATTGGCCAGCTCAACCGCTTCCTGCTCCGTGCTGAACTTCTGCACGGTGATGACCGGGCCGAACGTCTCCTTCTGCACGATGTCGTCCGTCTGCTTGGCGCCGGTGACGATGGTGGGTTCGAAGAAGTACCCCTTCTCCCCGGCGCGGTGGCCGCCGGTTTCGATCCGGCAGTGGGCCGGGAGCGAATCCACGGCGGCGGTGACGGCCTTGAAGTGGTTGACATTGTTCAGCGGACCGAAGTAGTTGTCCTCGTCGTTCTGCGAACCGGTGTGCAGCGTCTTGGTGTGTTCCACCATGGCTGCCACGAGGTCGTCATGCACCGAATCCTCAGCCAGGACCCGGGTGATGGCCGTGCAGTCCTGGCCGGCGTTGAAGAACGCGAACTCGGCGATGGCCGCGGCGCTCTTCTTGATGTCGGCGTCCTTGAAGACGATGGCCGGGGCCTTGCCGCCCAGTTCCAGGTGTGCCCGCTTGAGGCCCTTCGCCGCGCCGCTGGCGACGGCGATGCCGGCACGCACGGAGCCGGTGATGGAAACCAGGCCGGGGACCTTGTGCTCCACCATCAGCGCACCGGTTTCGCCGGTGCCCAGGATGACATTCAGGACGCCGGCCGGCAGGATGTCCGCGGCCAGGCGCGCCAGGACCAGCGTGGATTCGGGCGTGGTGTCGGACGGCTTCAGGACCACGGTGTTGCCCGCTGCGAGCGCGGGGCCGATCTTCCAGATGGCCATCAGGAACGGGTAGTTCCAGGGCGCCACCTGGGCCACGACGCCGATCGGCTCACGGCGGACGAAGGAGGTGTGGCCCTCGAAGTACTCGCCGGCGGACTTGCCTTCGAGGATGCGGGCGGCACCGGCGAAGAAGCGCAGCTGGTCGGCGCCGGCGGCCACTTCCTCGGACGCGATCAGGGAACGGACCTGGCCGGTGTTGCGGTGCTGGGCATCGACAAGTTCGTCGCTGTTGGCCTCGATGGCGTCGGCGAGCTTGAGCAGCATGAGCTGGCGCTGGCCGGGCGTCACGTGCTTCCAGGACTTGAAGGCGTCCTTGGCGGCAGCCATGGCGGCGTCGACGTCGGCCTCCACTGATACCGGCGACTTCGCCACGACATCGCCGGTCACGGGGTTCACGATGTCGATCAGGCCCGTGCCGGCGGGCTTGACGAACTCTCCGTTGATGAAGTTCTGCAAGGTTTGAACCACGGTGTACAACCTCTTTCGTCCTGAATAGTGTGATGCGGCTGACTCGAGCCTATTCCAGCCCGACACCCCGGGGAATAGCCACCTGCACACCCTTGAACGTGTGCTTTAGTGCGATCGGCCAGCATCCCGCTACCCTTGATCCATGGCAATTTCCCTTGCGGCGCTGCTGGCCGTGCAGTCTCTGGGACTCAAGAAATCCAGCCTCGCAGAGACCACCTCCCACCAGGACATCCGCTGGGTTGCAGTCACCGAACTGGAGGACCCGCAGCGCTTCCTCAACGGCGGCGAACTGGTGCTGACTACCGGGCTGCGTATGAAAAGCGCCCCCGAACAGCGCCGCTTTGTGCGCCAGGTCCAGCGCGCCGGGGCCGTCGGAATCGGCTTCGGCGTGGGCCTCTCGCACGACGCCGTTCCCCCGGCGCTGGTCGCGGAGGCGAACCGCTGGGGGCTGCCGGTGGTCGAAGTCCCCTACGGCACCCCGTTCATCGCCATCAGCAAGCTGGTGGCCGACGCCCAGTCAGCGGACCACTACTCAAAGCTGGAGCGGCTCATCGCCGGGCACCAGATCCTGGCCCGCGCGCTGCTCACCGGAGGCGGCCTCGCCGAGCTGCTGCGCCACCTGGGCGGGATGCTCCGCACGGAGATCGCCCTCACCCAGTTCACCGCCCAGCTGTACAACAGCGGCAGCGAGCCGCCCTCCGCCGAGTCCTGGACCACATATCCCATCCCCACTGGACGCCGCGACGCCTGCACGCTGTGGGTCAAGCAGCCTTTCGAGGACTCTGGCATCATCGGCTACGCGCAGAACCTCATCAGCGTGGAGCTCAACAACATGGTCAAGCAGCGCCAGGCGGAGCGCGCGCTCTGCGGCCAGGTGCTGGAGGACGTGATCCACGGGACGCTGGACCCCAGCGAGGCCCAGCGCCGCCTTGCCGGGACGGGCATCAACAGCACCCGCAAGAACGTGGTGATCCTGGCCGGCTCCGAGGCGCACCACAAGCAGCTGGTCAGCTCCTCACTGCCGCAGGCACTCGAGAACGCGGTGACCGCCGTCGTCGGAAAGGACCTCGTGACGGTGGTGCCCGACGACGGTCGCGGCGCCACAGCGATGGCAAAGAGCCTCAGCGACCACCTCGCCGAAGCCGGCATTCACGCGACCATCGGCATCGGCGGGGCGTACACCAAGCCGAACGGCCTGCGCTGGAGCTACTTCGAGGCGCGTGACGCGGCCAGCCACGGGCTGCCGGTGAACGAGCCGGAGCGGCTCAGCCTGACGTCTTTGCTCCTGGCCAGCGAGGACGTCCCGCTGGCGGACATGGCCAACGAGTCACTGGACCCGCTGCGCAGCTTCGACGCCGCCCACGGCGCCGAACTGATGGCCACGCTGGAGAGCTACCTGAACAACAACGGTTCCGTTGCAGCAGTCGCCGAGGCCCTGACCCTGCACCGGAACACGGTCCGCTACCGGCTGGCACAGATTACCGAACTCACCGGCTACGACCCCTCCGTCACCGCGGACCGGGTACAGCTCTGGCTGGCCCTTGCAGTCGCCCGTCTCGGCGCGCGCCCCGCGGGCTGAGCCGCCGCGCCCCGGCACCGCAGGTCACAGCGAACCGCGGGCAAAGCCGTCCAGCCGTCCAGCCAGGCACCTACTCGAAACGCACGGCATCCCAGTCGAGGATGCGCGGCTCTGCAAGGCCCTCGGTGACGAAAGGATCTCCGGCGATGAAGCGTTCGGCGTCCTCACGCGTTGTGAAGATTCCCATGGATGAGCCGGCCGGGTCCGGAGCCTGGAACGGGCCGAGCGCGACGAGCCCGCCGCCGGCGGCGCGGAACTCCTCGTAGTAGGCCTTGTGGCGGGGGAACGTTTCCATCACGCGTGAACGGTCCACGCCCACACGCAGGCTGTACATCACAACGGATTCCATGGACGTGATCCTAGCGGCCGGCGCCGGCGTTCCGGGAGGGTCCTGCCAGGGTGACCGTCCCCGCCGATCCATCCACGGTGACGGTGTCCCCGGTATGAATCAGCCGAGTCGCGTCGGGGACACCGACGACGGCGGGAATCCCGTATTCGCGGGCCACCACGGCACCGTGGGAAATAGGTCCGCCCATCTCCATGACGAGCGCCCCGGCGGTCATGAACAGCGGCGTCCACCCGGGATCCGTCGACGGCGCCACAAGGATTTCACCCGGCTCCAGGTCGGCGCCGGCCGGGTCCAGGATGACCCTCGCCCTGCCGGTGACGGTGCCGGCCGAGGCCGCCGCCCCGGCAAGCGTTCCCGGCGCTCCGGCTGAAGCAGCCCGGGTCTGCGCGGCCATGGCCGCCTCGACGTCGGTGCCGTCCGAAAGCAGCACGCGCGGGATGTGCCGGCGCCGCATCTCGCGCTGGTAGTTCCGGCGGCGTTCGGTGACGAGACCGCCGAGGTCGGCGCCGCGCAGGCCGACACGGGCTTCGGTGAGGTCCAGGAAGAAGATGTCGTCGGCTGCAAAGATCCGGCCTGCGTCTGCGAGGTCCTCGCCCACGAGCCGGAGCTGGTGGCGGAGCACGGCGAAGGCCTCGATCAGCCGGAATTTGGGATACTCGCGCATTCCTGCCGTTTCGCGGGCGCGCCGCAGGCTGTGGGCAACAATCCTTCCCGTCATCCTGCCCCTGGAGCGGGCGGCCCGTTCAGCCAGTTCCGCGGCCTTGGCTTCGGCCTTTTCCGCAGCCCGCTGGAAGAGCCGGTCCGGGGCCAAATCCGGGTCCGCCAGCTTCAGGTAATTCGCCAGGACGTTGATGATGTGTGCGGGATCCTCGCCCCACCGCGGAACGCCGAGGTCGATTTCGGCCACCGCGCGGTGTCCGTACCTGTCGAGGAATCCGTGCAGCACTGCCTGGCAGACGGCGGGCAGCGTGCCCTCGAGGTAGCGGCCGGCCAGCACCTGCGGGTCCGCCCCGGTCAGGGCGCTGAAGGACTCCGCGTCCTGGCGGATCACGGTGGCGGCGTGCCAGAGCTCCAGGTCCATCTCCGTGGTCACGTTGTGCGGCAAGCCGCGAAGCACGGCCTGCAGGTCCCCGGCTTTGGCGAGCCGGCCCAGCAGCAGCCGGGCAAGACCCAGCCAGATGTACCCTGCAGCGGCCGGAGGCAGCGCCCGCATCACGGCGGGCGTGAGGTCTTTGGTGAGGAGTCGTTCCACGAAATCCAGCCGCGCGACTCCGGAGGCCGGTTCCGGCAGGACCAGCAGCCGGTCCAGGTCGTCCCCCGATTCGGTGACGCGCTCCATCGCGGCGGCGGGATTGGCCATTGCGCGGAGGGTATGGCCCAGCAGGCCCAGCGGCGGCGAGGTACGGAGCCCTGCTTTCAGGGACGCAAGGCGGGACGCCTTGGCGGGGGCAAAGCGGGGGTCTGCCGCCAGGTAGGCCAGCACGTCCACGGATCTGGCATCGGCCACCTTCATGGCCCTCTGCAGTCCGCGCCTCCCGCCCTTGCTGCGCAGCAGCGGGGTGATGTCAACATACATGCGCATCCCGATCCGGGCGGACCTGTACGCGGCCGGCGCGCCGCCGGCCGACCGGCTGCTGTCGCTCCGGCTGCTGTCGCTCATCAGGGTGAAGGATGCCAGCCCCATCGGGGTCAGCGGCCGGGTCAGCCCCTGCAGCAGGCTGGCACACAGGTACGCCCGTACCCCGTCGTCGCTGGCGGGCTCGGGCAGGGGAAACAGCGTCGTGATCGGACGGGATTGCACAACCCTGATCCCGCCGTCCGGCCCGACGGCCCACTCCAGGTCCTGCGGCTGGCCGAAGCGTTCTTCTGCGAGGGTCCCGAGCCTGGCCAGCGACCGGATCTGGTGATCCGTCAGGCACGCCTGCTGCCCGCCGTCGCGCACGCTCCGCCGGAGGATCTCCCCGCTGGCCGCATCCACCGTGAACTGGTCCGGGTTCACAGCCCCGCTGACCAGTGCCGCGCCCAGGCCGGGCGCCGCGTCGATCACGGTCTCCCCGCGCCGGCCGGTCAGCGGGTTGGCCGTGAACATCACCCCGGCCACGTCGGCGTCCACCATTTCCTGAACAACGACGGCGATCCCCGCCGGCCGCTGGTCCATCCCGTGGTCTGCGCGGTAGGCCACCGCCCGGTCCGTCCACAGCGAGGCCCAGCAGCGGCGCACGGCATCCAGCACAGCCTCCGGGCCGGCGACGTTGAGATAGGTGTCCAGCTGGCCGGCGAAGCTGGCCTCCGGGAGGTCCTCGGCGGTGGCCGACGACCGCACCGCCACCACAGTGTCGCTGCCCAGACCGGCGTAAGCCGCACGGATGGCCACGGCGATGTCTTCGGGAACCGGGAAGGCCTCCAGTCTGCTGCGTATCTGCTCCGCGGGCGCCGAAGGTTCCACTCCTGCCGCCTCCGCCACCCGCCGGTACGCCGCGGTGGTGACGCAGAAGCCGGGCGGAACGGGCAGTCCGGCGGCCAGCAGCACGCCGAGGCTGGCGGCCTTGCCGCCCACGTCGGCCAGCATGCCGGCGTCCACGCGGGCAAGACCGATGACGGTGCCCGCGGGGCTGGAGTCGCGCCGCTCCACGTCCGTTCCCGCCGTTACGCTAGGTGAGCCCGCGCCGGATCAGTTTCCGGGACTTCCGGTGCGCCTTGCGGTATTTCGCTTCGGCCTTCGCCGCACTTTTCTCCTCCCGCTTGAGGAGTGCAGCATACGCCGCGGCCACCGGCTCCGGCAGGTCGGGGCCGCCGGCGAGCTTCCCCAGGAAAATACGCGCCATCACGCCATCGTGGTGGTCGCCGAGGATTTTCTGCTGCTTGTGCGCGGCCTTGGCCAGCCTGGCGGCGCGCCGCCCGAAGACAGGATCCAGGGTCTCGGCAGCATGCCGCAGCCGCTTGGCATCCTTCCGGACCTGGTGCAGTGCGGTTTCGTGCACGGTGGCGTCCCGGAGTTCCATGCCGGGCCTTTCGGCCGCGCCGTCCTTGACCTGGCGGGCCGACTTATGGGCGCGGCGCAGCCGTCTGGCCGACTTGCCCACCAGCTTGCCGGCGGCCTTGCGCGCCGGCGCCGATGCAGCCGGGCGGACGGGCGGGTGGTCGCGGAAGTCTTCGAGGTCGTCAAGGAGGCGGAAGTAGCGGTCGGTCAGAAGCACCTCCTGCGTCCTGCGGTAACCGGCATCCAGCCTGGCGCCCAGTTCACGCTCGATCCGCCGCTTCACGTCGTCGGCCGGCTCCCCCGGCGGAAGCTTTCCGACGCTGATCCGTAGCCGGTCCTGCATGACCTCGGCGTCGCGGGGCGTGCCGAGGATCCGTCCCAGCCATTTGAGCTCGTCGCGGATCCTTCCCACCGCGGCGCGCCCATAGAGCTTCCGGTAGACCCCGAGAGCGGACCGCACGCGGCGGGTGGCCGACCGCATCGCATGGACGGCGTCCGGTTCCTCCAGCCGCACCCGGGCGTCATTGGCCAGGATTTCGCTGATCTGCCCGGCCAGGTATTCGCTGACGACGGCGGACGCAGGCCACTTCTTGCCCGGTATCGCGCCGCCGGGCTGCTTTCCCCCGTTGTCAGTCTCCTGCGGGACCTTTCCCGGTGCAGCGGCCTGCCCCGGTACACCGGACTGCCCCAGTGCCCGCCGCAGCTTGGACCCGTGTGCCGACGGCCGTGCTCCGGCCTCGGCCAGGACGGCTTCGGCTGCTGCGAACACCTCCCGCTGGCCGTGGACCAGCTCGAGCTCCCATTCGCGCCATTGCTGCGTCCGGTCCGTCGCCTCCTGGCCTGCCCCCTGCAGGAGCTCGGCCTCCACGGTGTCGTCCGCAAGGTCGGCGAGATGCACGCCGTCGTCCCCGTAAAGCGCATGGGTGGTGCGCCGTGTATTCAGCCGGGCCACGGGCACCGGGTCCGAGCCGCGGAGGTAGGCGTGGAGGTGGGCCAGCAGTTTCCCGGGAACGACGTCGGCCTGGCCCAGCGGGGCGTGGATCTCCTGGCGGGGACCGGGTCCCTCGTCCCTGGCAGGTCCGGGCGGAAGCTTCACATGCCAGCCGGCGTCGGCCCCGCCGCTGCGGCGCCGGAGGGTGATGCCGCGGCCGGCGAGGACCAGGTCCGCCGTGTCGAAGTAGATTGCCTCAAGCCGGACCTCGTGCGGTTCGCCAACCCGGCCCACGCCGGGAATGGCGGCGAGGTCGGGCAGCGCCGTGCCGGCGTCGACGTCGTACTTCTTCTCGGTTTCCAGGCCTTCGGCTCTCATGGCTGGGCGGCGTCCTTTCCCATTGCCGGGGTTGCTGAGCTCGCGGTGCTGCTGCTGGCCTGAGTCTATGCCCGGGCCGGAGCACCTGCGAGAGTTTCCCCACAAAGTTCTAGACATCAAACGTCTTACGTCTAGCCTTAAGGGATGGCGACCACTTCCTCAGCACCCCCGACCCTGGCCACGCACGCGACCAACCCGCGGGGCGCCGTCGTCGCCGGCGTCATCGCCCTGGTGCTCATCGGGCTGAACCTGCGGGCCGGGATCACCGGCGCCTCGGCCCTGCTGCACGACCTCCAGCAGGTTCTGGGCTATGGTCCGCTGGTCGCCTCGCTCATCCCTTCCATTCCCACGCTCTGCTTCGCCGTGGCCGGAGCCGCGACGTCGTGGCTGACAGGGAAGCTCGGCGTCGAGAAGGCGATCCTGCTCGCGCTCGGCATGCTGGCAGGCGGGCTGCTGGTCCGGGGCATTCCCACCACGGGGATGCTGGTGCTGGGCACAGTGGTGGGCATGTCCGGCCTGGCCGTGTGCAACGTGTCCATGCCGTCCTTCATCCGCGAGCACTTCGCCGCCCGCACCTCGCTCATGACGGCCGTCTACACGGTGACCATGACCAGCGGTGCCACCGTCATGGCCGTCGTCGTGGTTCCGCTGTCGCAGCTGCTGGGGTCGCCGTCGGCTGGCCTGGGCACCATCGGCATCCTCGCCCTCTCAGCGTTCCTGGGCTTCCTTCCCGTGACCCTGCACGCCCACCGCAACACGGTGCGGAAATCGGCCGGACACGTCTCCCCGTGGCCGCTGCTCCGGACCAAGACCGGGCTGCTGCTGACCGCCATTTTCACCCTGCAGGCGCTGCTGGCCTACGCACTGCTCAGCTGGTTCCCGTACATGCTCACCACCATGGGCCTCAGTGCCACGGACAGCGCCTTCATGTTCGGCATCATGCAGCTGGTCTCGGTTCCGGCCGGCATGGTGCTGATCGCCATCGGTTCCCGGCCGCGGATGCTGCGGCCCGCCGTCTACATGGCCACGCTCACCATGACCGCCGGCGTTACCGCGCTCCTCGCCCTCCCCGCTTCGCTGGCCGTCATTCCGGCCGTACTGCTGGGGTTTGGCCTCGGCATCTTCCCGCTGGTCATGGTGATCATCAGCCGCAGCGGCCGGAACACTGCGGAGACCACGGCACTGTCCACGCTGGCGCAGTCCACGGGCTACCTCCTGGCCACCGTCGGACCGTTCGGCATGGGCCTGCTGCACAGCGCCACGGGAAGCTGGATGCTGCCGCTGGCACTGCTCCTGGTCATCGCCGTGGTGCAGATTGTGGTGGCACACCTGCTGAGCAGCGGCCGCGCCGCCGGTGTGCGGGCGTCAGGATCCGCCGCCGTTACCCCCACCGCCGGAACCGGCATTCCGGGACCGGTGCCGCCGGAACGGGCGCCGGCGGAATGAAAGAATAGGACGCCATGACCCTGAGCACGTCGCACCGCCCGCCGCTGGCGGACGAAGTCACCGCCAAACTCCGCGAGATGATCCAGACTGGCGAGTGGCCGCTCCAGCAGCGCATCCCGTCCGAAACGGAACTCATGAGCGGGCTGGGCGTGTCCCGCGGAACACTGCGTGAAGCCGTCAAGGCCCTGGCCCACAGCGGCATGCTCGAGGTCCGCCGCGGCGACGGGACCTACGTCCGCGCCACCAGCGAAATCTCCGGAGCCGCCCGCCGGCTCTACAAGGAGCACACCAACGAACACGTCCTGGAAGTCCGCGTGGGGCTGGACACCCAGGCCGCCCGCCTCGCCGCCCGGCATGCCACGGCCGACGACGTCGCCGCCATGCGCGCGCTGCTCACCGAGCGTGCCGAGGCATGGCACGCCGGGGATTATGCGGGCTGGGCCCGCGCCGACTGGGGCTTCCACGAGCGGCTGGCACAGGCCTCCGGCAATCCCCTCCTGCACGAGCTCTACGTCAGCTTCGGCGACGTCTTCCACGCCGACCTGCTGAAGCAGCATATGCGCCCGGGTTTCAACGGCCTGCCGGACGCCGGCCACGGCGAACTCGTGGACGCCGTCGAAGCACACGACGGCGATGCAGCCGTGGCCAGCGTGCACCGGAACCTCAATTCCTGCGCGGACTGGCTGCGGGAGTAGCGGGCCTTCGCCGAACAAGAAGTAGGCTTACTAATCAAGCCAGTCGTCTGATTGACCTGATGAGTAGGAGTTCCGATGGCCCGCACAGCAAGACTGTCCGAGCAAGATCCGCCCCAAGAGCTCGCACCCGGCCCACCCGCGCCCACTCCGGCCGCACCCGGCCCGCCCCCGCCCACTCCGGCTGCACCCGGCCCGCCCACGCACGGCAAAGCCGCCCAGCCGGAACACAGGACTCCAAGGGAACTGTGGTCCGACAGCCTGGGAAGAGTGGGGATCCGCTGCGCCCAGGTGCTGCTGATCCTTGCCGTGGCGGCCGTGTCCATTTACGGCCTCCTGCAGGTCCGGCTGCTGGTCATCCCCGTGCTGATCGCGCTGATCCTGGCCGCCGCCATCGGCCCCTTCGTCAACCTGCTCCGGCGCCGCGGCCTGCCAGGCGGAGCCGCCACGGCCGTGGCATTCGTGGCCCTGCTGGTCCTGCTGGCCGGCGTCGGCACCGTGATCTACTTCTCCGTCCGCAGCCAGTGGGGCGAACTGGTCCAGCAGGCTTCCAAAGGACTGGACGAACTGGAAACCTTCCTCCTGTCCGGCCCGCTCGGCCTGGAGCGCGAGCAGCTGAACCAGGCCCGGGAAGGTGCCGTCCAGTTCGCCACGAGCAGCCAGGTCCGGTCCGGCGCCATCACCGGCCTGTCCATGGTTACGGAGTTCCTCGCCGGCGCGACCCTCATGGTGGTGATCCTGTTCTTCTTCCTCAAGGACGGCGCGAAGATCTGGAACTTCCTGCTGCGCCCGTTCTCCGGGGAACGTGAGGCGAGGCTGCGGCGCGTTGGCAAGCGGACGCTCGAGGTCCTGGGCGGCTATGTCCGCGGCACGGCCATCGTGGCACTCGTAGACACCGTTGCCATAGGCGCGGCGCTGCTGATCCTGCAGGTGCCGCTGGCCCTCCCGCTGGCCATCATCGTGTTCATCGGAGCCTTCATTCCCCTTGTCGGGGCCACGGTGGCCGGGATCCTCGCGGCGCTGGTGGCACTGGTCGCCAACGGGCCGGTGGTGGCGCTGATCGTGGTGGCAGTGGTCATCGCGGTGAACCAGCTTGAAGGCGACCTGCTGCAGCCGATCGTCATGGGCAAGTCGCTGCAGCTCCATGCCCTGGTCATCCTCATGGCCCTGACCGCCGGCACCATCCTGGCGGGGATCATCGGAGCCGTCCTGTCCGTCCCGCTGGCCGCCGTGACCTGGGCGATCATCCAGGTGTGGACCGCCGAGGACCCCCGCCTCCAGGACATGAACCCGGACCTGCCGCCGGCAGACACCCAGCCGACCTAGCCTCACCTGCGGGGGTGATAAGCGCACGACGGCGGC
>NZ_JBHVBL010000068.1:0-12727 GCF_042668165.1 Arthrobacter sp. NPDC057388 | reverse complement strand
TGGTCGCCCGGGTCATTTGTTTATAAGACACACCAGCGCCGCCGCCGCATCCCCCCCTCACCGCGCACCCCCCGCAAACCCCGGCCGGGGCCGCACATGAAGACGCCCGCCTCCCGCTGGGGAGGCGGCCTTCTGTGTGTCGTATGGCGCCGCGCGTCCTCTGGCGCCCCTGCTAGCCGATCTTCCGCGCCGCGCGGCGCTTGCTGAGTTCGTCGTCGGGGAACGTCTGCTCGCCCGCGTGCTCGCTGGGCAGCGAGGCGAGGCTTCCCTCAACCTCCCGCCACACGCGGCCCACGGCGATGCCGAACACGCCCTGGCCTCCCTGCACAAGGTCGATGACCTCGTCCGCGGAGGTGCATTCGTAGACGCTGGCGCCATCGCTCATGAGGGTGATCTGGGCCAGGTCCTCCACCCCGCGTTCACGCAGGTGCTCGACGGCGCTGCGGATCTGCTGAAGCGATACGCCCGTGTCCAGCAGCCGCTTGACCACCTTCAGGACCAGGATGTCGCGGAAGCCGTAGAGCCGCTGGGAGCCGGAGCCTGCTGCTCCGCGGACGGCGGGCTCCACGAGGCCGGTGCGCGCCCAGTAGTCGAGCTGCCGGTAGGTGATGCCGGCGGCCTTGCAGGCGGTGGGGCCGCGGTAACCGGCGTCCTCGTCCAGCACGGGGAGATCCTCAGTGAAGAGAAGGCCCTGAGCGCCGCTTGCGGGCAGGGCAACGCCAGCCGTCGAAGGGTGCTTCAGCTCGCCTGCTTCGCCTTTCGGACTCACGTGGATCCTCCTTGTCATGAGCTCCCCTGGGGAAGTTGCCGCAACAGCTGCTACGCGCATGAGATCCGTGAAATTCATGCTTGTAATTCGGCCGGAGTAGCACTTTCCAGTGTGACTTGCGCCGCTGTCGTATGCAATGGGAACTTGGTACCTCCGACGTTAGGCCTGCCACGGCCCAAGGTCAAAGACCTTGGCAGGATTGGCAGGGCGTGTCGAAAGTTTCAGGCTTAACTTTAACCTTAACGTGACCTTAGCCGTCGAAATCCTCGGGTTCGACGTCGTCGAGGAACTCCCGGAACCTGCGCAGCTCGCGTTCTTCCTCCACGGTGGGGCCGGGCTCCGTGTCCTCACCCTCGTCGTGCTCGGTGATGCGCACGCCGGCCTCATCCATGACGGAGTCCGCGCACCAGATCCGGCACTTGGCGCGCAGCGCAATGGCCAAGGCGTCCGACGCCCGGGAGCTCACAGTGGCCCCGTTGTCGAACTGCAGCTGGCCGTAGAAGATGTTGTCCTCCACCGCCACGATGTTCACGCTGACGACGGAATGGCCGAGCGTCTCCACGACGTCGACCAGGAGGTCGTGGGTCATGGGCCGCGGCGGCACCACGCCCTGCTGGGCCAGCGCGATGGCGCTTGCCTCCGGCGTTCCGATCCAGATGGGAACGTGCCGTTCTCCGTGCATCTCGCGGAGCAGAACCAGTGGCTGGTTTGAGGGCAGTTCGATGCGGACGCCCACAATCTCGACTTCGATCATCAGATTTCCATCCGCGAGATACGGTCCTGGACCAGGGCACGGTGCAGGGTAAGGCAAAGATCGCTGATTTCCCGGGCGGCCTCCGCTGCGCGGGCCTGTGAGGCAGCGTCCCGGCGCGAGGTCAGGGTGGCCACGGCGCGCTCGACGAGACCGAACTCGCGCTCCGCCGCAGCCTGGAAGGGACGGAGGTGCCGCGGCTCCAGGCCGTGGCTCTCCAGCTGGACGCAGGCGCGGGCCACCTGGAGGGCGTGTTCGTCGAATTTACCGTCGGTATGCCCGATGAGGCCGAAGCTGAGCAGGGACTGCAGGAGCGGAACACTGGCCCCCGACTCCGCGCGCAGCTGCTCCTCGCTGAGTTTGCGCGCCTTGTTCTGCAGTTCCGCGGCGAGCTCATCCGAGACAATCCGCGGGGAAACGGTAACCCCGGGCGGCAGGTTCTCGGGCCGCTCTCCCCTGTCGATGGCATCAAGGTAATCCTTGATGACCTTGAGCGGCAGGTATTGGTCGCGCTGCAGCGACAGGACGAAGCGGAGCCGTTCCACATCGCTGTCCGAGTACTGCCGGTAGCCCGCGGGCGTACGCCGGGGGTTGATGAGCCCCTTTTCCTCAAGGAACCTGATTTTCGACGCCGTCATGCTCGGAAAGTCATCGCTCAGCTGAGCGAGGACTTCCCCGATGTTCAGGACCAGTGGTCCCCGGCGCTCCGGTTGTGCCATTGCCACAGGCAGCCGCTCCGAATCAGACGCGTCCTGCTGCGCGGGCAGGGCTCAGGTAGAAGGTGAGACGGAACTTGCCAATCTGGACTTCGTTTCCGGACCTCAGTTCCACGCTGTCCACGCGGTCATGGTTGACGTAGGTGCCGTTCAGGCTTCCGGTGTCCACCACCTCAAAGCTCCGGGAGGTGCGCCGGAACTCGACGTGGCGGCGGGAGACCGTCACGTCGTCGAGGAAAATGTCGGCATCCGGGTGCCGCCCGGCCGTGGTGACATCGGAATCAAGGAGGAACCGGGCGCCCGAGTTCGGCCCGCTGTGGGCCACGAGCAGGGCGGAGCCGGAGGGCAGCGCCTCAACGGCGGAGCGTTCCTCCGGGGAAAGCTTGGGTACAATCGTGGGCTCGTCATGAACCGGAGTGAGGTTGATCGAGGTGGTCTCCGAGGCCCTGCCCGCACCTGTGCCGTAATCGCCGCCGGTGTGGTTCTGTTCGCCGCCAACCATGGATTCCTCCTCCTTCGTTGCAGATGTCCCCCTGCAATCAACGCGTACCGTCCGGAACTGCCTGGCAGCTCCGGTATGCCGCCCGCGGTCCGGCCGTGGGATCCCATTTCTGGACTCCGGTGGCCGGGCAGCGGGACCGGTTAGCTTTAGCCTACCTGTTGTTCGTACTCCGATGCACTGAGCAGGGAATCCACCGCATCTGCTTCGGCGAGCTTGACCTCAATGAGCCAGCCGTCACCGTACGGATCCGAGTTGATAAGCGCCGAATCGGTGTCGAGCGCCTCGTTGCGGGCCACAATTTCACCGGAGACGGGTGCGTAGATGTCGCTCACGCTCTTGGTGGATTCAACCTCGCCCACGACGTCGTTTGCCTTAACAGTGGTGCCAACCTCGGGCATCTGGGCGTAGACGACATCCCCGAGGGCGTCCTGGGCGAAGTCGGTGATCCCCACTCGGACCACACCATCGGCGTTCGGGGCGGTCACCCATTCGTGTTCGGCGGTGTAGGACAGATCAGAGGGAATGTTGCTCATCAGGGGCCTTTCATCGGGTCTATCACCAATGTCAACGGAGGCCTGGGAACAGCCACCGGTTGAAAGTATATGCACAAGACCTTGGCTCCCGGATGTGCCATTATGCCCCGCGCGGACCGCCCAATCCGGCATCCCTTGTGGCAAAGTGGTGCCATGCCGGAACTACCCGAGGTGGCCGCACTGAGCACGTTCCTCGACACGCGGCTGCGCGGTGCTGTGCTGGAGAAGCTGCAGGTCCTGTCCGTGGCCGTACTCAAGACGGCTGACCCGCCCTATACGGCGCTGGCGGGCCGGACCATCACCGGCGTGGAGCGGTTCGGGAAGTTCGTCAGCATGGATGCCGACGGCCTTTATTTCGTCTTCCACCTCGCCAGGGCGGGCTGGGTCCGTTTCACCGAAAACCCGTCATCCGAGCCGCTCCGGCCGGGCAAGGGTCCCATAGCGGCCCGCCTGCACTTTACCGGGGCGGACGGCGGAAAGATGGGCATCGACCTGACCGAGGCCGGGACCAAGAAGGGCCTGGCCATCTACGTGGTGCCAAAGCCCGGCGCCGTTCCCGGCATCGCCGAGCTCGGGCCGGATCCGCTGGCCCCCGCCTTCAGCCAGGAAATGTTTGCGGAGATCCTGGCCGGGCATCCGCACCAGATCAAGGGCGTGCTGCGGAGCCAGAGCGTCATTGCCGGCATCGGGAACGCGTACAGCGACGAAATCCTGCACGCAGCGAAAATTTCTCCCTACGCCATGGCCAATTCGCTGGATCCGGCGAAGGTGGGAACACTGTATGACGCCATCCACACCGTTCTGGGAGCCGCTGTGGCCCAGGCGCAGGGTAAGGCGCCGGCCGACCTCAAGGATGCGAAGCGGAGCGGGATGAGCGTGCATGGCCGCGCGGGGCAGGCCTGCCCGGTGTGCGGGGACACGGTCCGGGAGGTGTCTTTCGCGGATACTGCCCTACAGTACTGCCCGACCTGCCAGACGAACGGCAAAATCCTGGCCGACCGCAGAACGTCGCGCTTTCTCAAGTAGCCCTGGTTTTGAAGTAGCTCCGCGGTCCGGCGTCACGGCGGCGGGCAACCGTCCGCCGTCGTCCTCTGGCCTGGTCTGTTGGCGGCGAAACAGCCAAACCCGGGCAACAAGAAAACCCCGCCAATCCTGTTCGGATTGGCGGGGTTTTATTGCGGTCGGGCTGACAGGATTTGAACCTGCGACCCCTTGACCCCCAGTCAAGTGCGCTACCAAGCTGCGCTACAGCCCGTCAGTTCCGCCGTTCTCCGCCAGATGAATAATTCCGAAGAATTTCATCCAAGCAGTCCGGCCGAACCACCTAGAAGAGCTTACACGATTCCGGAGGGTGTCAATGACACTTTCCGGCATTCGCTGCCCGGTGTGTCGTAGCTAACGCTTCTTTCCGCGCTTTTCACGCACACGCATGCTGACTTCGATGGGCGTTCCCTCGAAGCCAAACGTTTCCCGCAGGCGGCGGGTGATGAACCGGCGGTACCCGGGATCCAGGAATCCCGTGGTGAACAGGACGAACTTCGGGGGCCGGCTGGAGGCCTGCGTGCCGAAGAGGATGCGGGGCTGCTTGCCGCCGCGGACGGGGTGCGGGTGTGCGGCCACCAGCTCGCCCAGGAAGGCGTTGAGCCGTCCGGTGGGAATGCGCCGGTCCCAGTTTTCCAGCGCCAGCTCCAGGGCAGGCACCAGGCGGTCCTTGTGCCAGCCGGTCTTGGCGGAGATGTTGACCCGCGGCGCCCACTCCACGTGCGCCAGGTCCTGCTCGATTTCGCGTTCCAGGTAACGGCGGCGTTCGTCGTCCAGCAGGTCCCACTTGTTGAACGCGAGCACCAGGGCACGCCCCGATTCGATGGCCAGCTGCAGGATGCGGACATCCTGTTCGCTGAGGACCTCATCAACAGCCAGAAGAACGACGGCGACCTCCGCCTTTTCGAGCGCGCTCTGGGTCCGGAGGGAGGCGTAGAAGTCGGCCCCCTGCGCCATGTGCTGGCGCCGGCGGATGCCGGCGGTGTCCACGAAGCGCCAAGTCTTGCCGCCGAGCTCGATGAATTCATCGACCGGGTCGCGGGTGGTGCCGGCGGTGTTGTCCACCACCACACGCTCGGAGCCTGCCAGCTTGTTCAGCAGCGAGGACTTGCCGACGTTGGGGCGTCCGATCAGGGCGATCCGGCGCGGGCCGCCTGAGCGCTCGACGCCTTCGACCGTGGAGAACTCTGGCAGGGTGTCCATGACGTGGTCCAGCAGGTCCGCGACGCCGCGGCCGTGCAGCGCGGACACGGGGTACGGCTCCCCGAAGCCCAGGCCCCACAGGACTGCGGAGTCGGCTTCCTGGGCAAAGTCGTCCACCTTGTTGGCCACGAGGATGACGGGCTTCTTGCTCCGCCGGAGCATCTTCATCACGGCTTCGTCGGTGGCGGTTGCACCGACGGCCGAATCGACGACGAACAGCACGGCGTCAGCCAGTTCCACGGCCATTTCGGCCTGCTCCGCCACCCGGGCATGGATGCCGCGGGCATCGTGCTCCCAGCCGCCTGTGTCCACGAGGGTGAAGTTCCGGCCGTTCCAGTTCGCCGAGTACATGACGCGGTCGCGGGTCACGCCGGGCGTGTCCTCCACCACGGCCTCGCGGCGGCCGAGGATGCGGTTGACGAGGGTTGACTTGCCGACGTTCGGGCGGCCGATGATGGCCAGGACGGGGTCCAGCTTGAGCGGGCCCTCGAGCTCGTCCTCGTCGTGCAGGCCGCTAAGGAGCGCGGCGTCTTCCTCGTCGAGTTCGTAGTCATCCAGGCCGGCGCGGAGGGAAGCGGCGCGGAGCTCCGCCTCGTCATCGTCCATGGCCGCCAGATGCTCTGCCACCTGGTCCATGCCGGTGGGCGTGTATTCGTCTTCGCCGGCGCCGGAGCGGCCGGAAGTTTGAGTCGTATCGCTCATTGCACTTTCCTTAGTGGTGGTCTGCCGGCGGTCCGGCTGCTGCGGTGGAACGTTGGTGCGGATGATCCGCTGCGGGCAGGGACAGCCCGCTGAGCCGGACGGTGTGCCGGACGTGCGCGGCCAGAGTGTCCCGGATTTCCGTAGCCGCCCTGTCCATTGAAGCACGGCCGCTTTCATCCGGGTTCCGGCTAAGCGTGAGGGGACTGCCGAAGCTGACGTGCAGCCTGCGGCCGGGTTTCGGAATGCTGTCCAGGTGTTCGCCGCCCTGCCGTGTGCCGAGGATGGCCACCGGTACCACGACGGCATCCGAATTCAGGGCCAGCCATGCCACCCCGTTGCTGATGCCTGCTGCGGTGCCGCTCCCCCGCGTTCCCTCCGGCAGGATGCCGATGCAGCGGCCGGCGTCGAGCACGTCCTTGCTGAGCTGGAGAACGGACCGGTCTCCCCGGCGGTCGACCGGAAGCTGCCCCGAGGCCCTCAGCACGCGGCCGAGGAAACCCTTGAACATCTCCTTCTTGACCAGGATGTGCATGGGCCGGGGCGACGCGCCGAACATGACCGGCCCGTCGAGGAAACTGATGTGGTTTCCCGCGAAGATCACCGGTCCGGCAGCCGGAACGTTGGAGCGCCCGGTGACGGCTGTCCGGTAGACGACGTTGTTCAGGAACCGGCCGACGGGCCGGCTCCACGCCATGGTCCAGGAGCCCGGGGTCCGGGTCCCCGGCATCCTGGCGGAATCACTCATGGTTGATGACCTTGGTGACGATGCGCAGCGCGGCGGCCACGGTTTCCTCGAAATCCAGCTCCGAGGAATCCAGCGTCACCACGCCGTCCGCCGCCTGGGTGAAGTTCACCACGGTGGAATCCTTCGCGTCCCGCTGGGTCACCTGGGCAGCCAACTGCTCGGCGCTTTGCGTTCCGCCCAGCTGGATCCCGCGGCGGCGGAGCCTGGCCTCCTCGCTGGCGGTGAGGAGCATGCGCACCTGGGCGCCGGGGGCGACGACGGTGGTGATGTCCCGGCCCTCCACCACCATGCGGCGGTTGTGCTTTTCAATCAGTGCGCGCTGGCGGCGGATGAGTTCCGTCCGGGCCCCGAGCGTCGTGGCTACGGCGCTGACGGCCGAGGAAATGGCCGGTTCCCGGATGGCGTCGGTGACATCGGCGCCGTCCACACGCACGAACTCGGCGTGCGGGCTGGTGCTGATGTCCAGCGGCAGTTCTTCGGCAGCCAGTTCGACGGCGGAGGCATCAGCCAGATCGGTTCCCCGGTCGAGGCAGTACCAGGTGAGGGCCCGGTACATGGCACCGGTGTCCAGGTAGGCAAGGCTGAGGCGGCGCGCCACTTCCTTGCTGACGCTGGACTTGCCCGAGCCGGACGGCCCGTCGATGGCCACCACCAGCGGGCGGCCCAGCCGGAGGGCAGGCAAAGTGTCAAGGAGTTCCTGTGTCATTACTGAAGTACCCGCCATCCACGGTCGCTTAGTGCTTCTACAAGGAGGTCATGCGCGCTCGGCAGCACGGAGATCTCCACCATGCCCACATTCTGCCCGGAAGAGTGGTCCAGGCGGAGGTCTTCGAGGTTAACGCCGATCTCACCGATCTCGGTCAGCAGCCGGGCGATCTGGCCCGGCCGGTCATCAACGAGCACCGTGAGCCAGGAATAAGCCTGCGGCGGTCCGCCGTGCTTGCCCGGAATGCGGGCCTGCCCCGCGTTGCCTTCGCTCATCAGCTGGGCGAGGTCAAGACGTGCTCCGGCGGCCGCCGGGTCTTCCAGCGTTCCGATCAGCCGGTTGAGGTCTTCGCGCACACCGTAAAGGATCTCCACCACCTTGCCGGCATTCGCACCCAGGATCTGGACCCACAGGGTGGGATCGCTGGCTGCGATGCGGGTGGTGTCGCGGAGCCCGTTTCCGGCGAGGGAGAGGGCGTGCATGGGTGTGTCCTGGAGCCGGCTGGCCAGCAGCGAGGACATCACCTGCGGCAGATGGGACACCAGGGCCACAGCCCCGTCGTGCTCCTCGGCGGTGAACTGCGAAACGAGGGCACCGAGGTCAGTGGCCAGGGCACGCGCAGTCTGGAGAGCCCCGGCGGAGGATTCCTCGGTCGGGCAGACGACCCACGGCATGGACGTGAACAGCTCGCCGCGGGCGGCCACCGGGCCGGACTTCTCGCGGCCGGCCATGGGATGGGTGCCCACGTAGCGGCTGAGGTCCGCGCCGCGGTTGCGCAGGTCCCGCAGGATCGCCGCCTTGACGCTGGCGATGTCGACGACGGTGGCGTCCGGGTAGTCTGCCAGCGCCCGTTCCACCACGTCCGCCGTGACGTCCGGCGGCGACGCGACGACAACGAGTTCGGGACTCTCGTCGCCGATAGAGGCCAGCGGGAGGCCGGCACCGATATCGACAGCCACCGCCTGGTTGGTGGGCGAGGGATCGGACAGGTAGACGGCGACGCCGCGGCCGCGCAGGCCGAGGCCGATGCTGGTGCCGAGCAGACCCGTGCCGATAACAACGACCGGCCCGTTCAGGTGACCGCGGCCGTGCGTACGGAATGCCGACATCCCCTACAGCCCCACAGATGCCAGCAGGTGGCCGACTTCCTGCTTGCCGAGGTTGCGGATGCTTCCCTGGCGCTGGTCACCCAGGCCGATCGGGCCGACCTTGACGCGCACCAGGCGCAGTACCGGGAAACCGACGGCGTCGAACAGGCGCCGGACAATCCGGTTCTTGCCGGAGTGCAGCACCACCTCGATCAGCACGTGGCCCGGGGTGGAGTCCACCAGCCGGAAGGAGTCGACGGACGCGAAGCCGTCCTCGAGTTCGATGCCTTCCTTGAGCTGCGCGCCGATGCCCTGCGGGAACGGTCCGCGGACCTGCACCAGGTAGGTCTTGGGGACCTCGTAGGACGGGTGGGTCAGCCGGTTGGCCAGCTCGCCGTCGTTGGTCAGCAGCAGCAGGCCCTCGGTGGCGACGTCCAGCCGCCCGACGTGGAAGAGCCGTTCACCCTGGTTGTTGCGGATGTAGTCGCTGATGCACGGCCTGCCCTCGGGATCCTCCATGGTGGACACCACGCCCTTGGGCTTGTTGAAGACCATGTACACGAGCGTGTCATCGAGCTGGATGCGCAGGCCGTCCACGTGGATGACGGCGGTCTTGGGGTCGACGCGGACGCCGAGCTCGGTCACGACCTTGCCGTCGACCTCCACCCGGCCCTCGGCGATCATTTCTTCGCAGACGCGGCGCGACGCGACGCCGGCGGAGGCCATGATCTTCTGCAGCCGGACACCATCGGCGTCGTGGACTTCGGACTGGGGCACGTCGGCGCGGGGACCGCGGCCGCGCGAAGGCCTGCGGACCGGTCCCAGGTTCTGGCCGAAGCGTTCGCTGCCGAAGGCACGGGAGCCGCCGGCCTTGGGCGCGGCGGACTTGGGCTTCAGCGCGCCGGGCGTGCCGGGTGCTTTGTTGGCGCCCGGCTTCCGGGCAGCGGCGGCCTTGCGTGCGCCGGCCTTCGCGGCGCCTGCCCTGGGTGCGGGTGCCTTGGCGCCCGGCTTCCAGTCACCCGCGGGCCGCCGGCCGGCGGGGGCCTCGTCGGGATCAACGAAGCGCTCTTCGCGGGGCTTGGCCTTGTAGGTGCGGTCGCCAAACGGCCGATCGCCGCCCTTGGGGAAGTCGCGCTTCCCGGCGCCCGCGCCGCGGCCCTGTGCTGCCCCTCGGCCTTGTGCTGCGCCGCGCGCGGCGCTGCGGTCCGGACCCTTGCGTCCGGAACTGTTACGTGGTGAACCCTGGCGTCCCGCCTGTGTCATGACCCGTCCTCTTGTGATTTTGACCGGCATAGGTTGTCCCAAGACAACACTAGCCAGCCGTGCAGAATAAATCTGCCCTGGTAAAAACTGCTCCGCAGGCGTGCCCGCCTACATCCTTCCGGCGTCGTAAAACTCATCAATGCCTTCAAGCCCCGGAAGGTGCGGTGAAAGCTGAGGCAGCTCAGCCACCGAGCCGATTCCCATGCGTTCAAGGAAGTACGACGTCGTGCGGTACAGGACTGCGCCCGATTCCGGATCTGTTCCGGCATCCTCGATCAGCCCGCGCTGGGTCAGCGTCCGCACAACAGAGTCAACGTTGACTCCGCGAATTGCAGACACCCTTGCCCGGGACACCGGTTGCCGGTATGCGATGACGGCGAGTGTCTCCAGCGCCGCCTGGGTCAGCCTGGCCGTCTGCCCCTCCATGACGAAGGCACCGACGATGTCGGCGAATTCAGCCCGGGAGTAGATGCGCCAGCCGCCGGCGACATTCCGCAATTCAAAACCCCGGGGGCTGGCGACGGCCTCATCTTGGAGACCGTTTCTGCCAGTTTCCCTTTCCGGGGCTTTAACAGTATAGCCGTCATAATCGCGCTGCAGCTCCAACAGCAGCTCCTCCACGGCGGCCACTGTCAGGTTCAGTCCGGCGGCAAGGTCTGTGGCCGAGGCCGGCTCATCCAGCACCATCAGCACCGCCTCAAGGGCGGCACGTTCCCTTCCCGTCACTGGCTCGGTCATTGCTGCTCCTCGCGTTCCTGATATTCCTCGCTCAGGTGTTCCGCTGTCCACCCGGCGCCGGCCGCTGTCCAGCGGACGGTCAGGTCGCCGAGCGGCGCGATCTGGTCAAACGCCACCACCTGGTCCCTGAACAGTTCAAGCAGCGCCAGGAAGCGCGCCACCACAACCAGGGTGGATTCGGCGTCGGCTATCAGCGTCCGGAACGTAAGGGGCCGGCCCTCCTGCAGCCGCAGTCCGATCAGCTCCGCCTGCTCGCGGACACTCACCGCGCTCCCGTGCAGGTGGTCCACGCCGACCTCCGTCGGCGCCGGGACCTTGGGCTTCAGCGCTGCCTCGGCCAGCGCAGCAAACTGCCCGGGGCTGTGCTTCCAGACGAGATCCGGCAGCATGGCGGCGAAGTGTTCCTCGAGGGCCACCTGCCGCGGATAACGGCGGGATTCGAGTTCCAGTGTCTCGTCCATCAGAGCCGCGACCTGCTTGAACGCCTTGTACTGCAACAGCCGTGCGAACAGCAGGTCACGGGCCTCAAGAAGGGCGATGTCGTCGTCGTCCTCCACCTCGCCTGCGGGCAGCAGGCGCGCTGCCTTCAGGTCCAGCAGGGTGGCCGCGATGACGAGGAACTCACTGGCCTCGTCGAGGGCCCACTCCTCCCCCAGCTCCTGCATGTTCCGGATATACCGGATGAACTCGTCCGTGACCGTGGCAAGGGCCACTTCGGTGATGTCCAGCTGGTGTTTGGAGATCAGTCCCAGCAGGAGGTCGAAGGGTCCGCTGAAGTTGGCCAGGCGTACTTCGAAGCCGGACCGCCTGCTTTCTGCGGGATGCGTGGCCGGCTCTGCGGTCATCCCGGCTAGGGCGCCCCGCCGCGCGAAATCAGTTCCTTGGCGAGGAGGCGGTAGGCGTCGGCGCCCACGTGGTTTCCGGCATAGCTCGTGATGGGCTCGGCAGCCACCGTGGCGTCGGCGAATTTAATGGAACGCTTGATGACGGTCTCGAAGACCTTGTCCCCGAACGCTTCAACCAGGCGGCTGATGACCTCGCGGCTGTGCAGCGTGCGGGCGTCGTACATCGTGGCCAGCACGCCGTCCACCTGCAGACGCGGGTTGAGTCGGTCCTGGACCTTGTCGATGGTTTCGACCAGCAGGGCCACCGCCCGCAGGGCGAAGAATTCGCAGATCAGCGGAATGATCACGCCGTGGGCCGCGGTCAGTGCGTTGACGGTGAGCAGGCCGAGGGAGGGCTGGCAGTCGATGAGCACGACGTCGTACTCGTCCTCGACTTTCTTCAGGGCGCGGTCGAGCACCTGCTCGCGGGCAACCTCGTTCACCAGCTGCACTTCCGCCGCGGAAAGGTCAATGTTGGCGGGAAGCAGATCCACGTTCTCCACACCGGTCTGGTGGATGGCCTCACGGATATCGATCTTGCGGTCCATGAGGACGTTGTAGACCGTCAGATCCAGCTCATGCGGGTTCACGCCGAGCCCGGCGGACAAGGCGCCCTGGGGATCGAAGTCCACCAGGAGCACGCGGCGGCCGTATTCGGCGAGAGCTGCCGCCAGGTTGATGGTGGAGGTGGTCTTGCCCACCCCGCCCTTCTGGTTAACCATGGCTATGACGCGGGCCGGTCCATGGGAGGACAGCGGCGCGGGCTCCGGAAAATCGCGGTGGGGGCGGCCTGTGGGACCCATGACGGCGTCTTCCAGGTCGAGTTCCGTGCCTTCCAGAGTTGCTGAACCCTGTTCGCTGCTCACGTATCAATCCACACTTTCGATGACGGTGATTTATCTGCCGCTGTCTGCCAGCGCCCCTGCTTCTTCCACCCCAAGGTTACAGCGCCCGACACGGCATTCCGTGGACCTTGACTTTTGATGGCGTTTGAGCCTTTACCTTGTACCTGAGGTCGAAGGTTGTCCGCATGCGACGCCAGGTAAACAGTCCCGCAGCAAAGAAACCGCCCGCACAGGCTGCGCC
>NZ_JBHVBL010000067.1:0-13408 GCF_042668165.1 Arthrobacter sp. NPDC057388 | reverse complement strand
CGGCGGACAGATCATTATCAAGACAAACCCTTCGCAAGGCGTCAGTCACACCCAGAGTCACACCGCAACACAAGCCAATTCCATCATTACTGTCACACCTGGAAGTTCTGATTCACAATACCGATTATCGGCATCCGGGTTCGCTCGCCGGCAGGGCATGGATCTGTGGGTTGTGTGAGCAGGCAGATTCGGTGCCCCTATCGGGCGATGCACTTAGGGTGCTTCGGGTAACCGTCCTTAGCGGCGTAAGACTTCCTAGGTTGGCAGGACGGGCAAGAATATGGCGGGCTCCTGAACTGGACCCAGTATATTTGCACTATGCCCAGTGCCGTAGAAATCCTTACAACCGAGGTCTTCCCTGGCACTCGACCCGCCGATAATGAGGTCTTTCTTCGTCTGGAAGATTGGTCTGCTCCTGTGACTTACTTTGTCGGCCAAAACGGTAGTGGTAAATCCAAAGCCGCCCGACTCATCGCCAGAAGAGTTCCTGACTCCCTCTATCTCTCCACGGACCGCCTGCTTGGAGTAATGAGCATCAGCTCCAGCCCAAACGGCGCAAGCGTTAACGCGCCGAAGGGCGTCGCGCTGGGCGATGAGAATCGCGAGCACTGGACTCGTCAGTCACGTGAGCACGGCATGGCAACAGAGCAAATGCTTGTACTTCGAGAACAGCCTCAGGTAGCACTTCGTGTGGCCGCTTTTCTGCGAAAGGCATTGGGCCGAGTAATAGAGCTTCGCGAGACAGCCGGCTACCTCGACCCGTATGTTCGTATTGGCAGTATTGAGTACTCCCTGTTTCGAGATGAGGGCCACGGGCTTCGTGAGCTGGTAGTGCTCCTGACAGCGCTTTACCGAGGTGACTGGAAGCTGATCGTCGTTGATGAACCGGAATTACACCTACATCCGTCCATGGCACGGCTATGGGTATCAGAGCTGATAAGCGAGTGCACTAGGAGCGCTCGGCATGCACTAATCGTCACTCATGAACCATCGGTGGTGAAACCTGCTTCGGCGGATGAGCTGCGTTCGGTTTGGTTCTTCAGTGCGAACCAGAAGCCCTCGAGTGTGGCTTCACATTTCAATGAGTCTCAGGCAGGACGGGTTACGGCCAGTCTCGCCGTGAACATGAACCTCGTTAGTCAGCTCGTATTTGCACCCCGCCCTGTCCTGGTCGAGGGACCTCACGACGTTCTAGCCCTAAGGACGGCCTTGTCCCGCACAAAGGTCCCGGCGGTTGTTGCCCAAACCGAACTCGTGCCCTGCGGATCGAGCAATGCGGTTGCCCTGTGGTTTGCTATAGCGAAGAGTCTGCAAGTTGATGTCCGCGCTGTAGCGGACTTGGACGCAATCTTCACTGCCGACGTCCAAAGAACCATCGAACGAAGTCCCACTTTGCAGGCGAAATACCGGGAAGAGCTGTTCGCAGAGCCCCCAGCCACTCATGTCGCTCTGAGGCCGCTAATTGAGGCTGCCAACCAAGCATCGGTGAGCAAAGACGAGCGCAGCCGTGCACGTTGGCTTGCTGACCTAAATCATGGTGAAAGCGGACTGCTCAGCCGACGCAATAAACTCCTCGAAGTTTGGCGGTCGGAGGGCCTCTGGCTGCACCCGCAAGGGACACTCGAGGACGTCCTGAAGATCACCAAGGGTAAAGTGCAACCGGACATTGCGGCTGCCACGCCTGGGGATATCGATGCTGTCAGCGATTGGTGCGCCTTTGAACTGGACCCCCGCGGTGAACTCAGGCATCTGTTGGGTGCTGCGGTCGAGCGCATCGCAAACGCCATCAACCACGCGCAAGGGGTCGACCCTTCTGCGAACTTTGACCGCCCTGTCGGCACCACCGCGGCCATAGACGCAGAACTTGTAAGCGTTGGACGTTTACCGAGTGGCAAATACCGACTTACAGTAAAGCTTCCAGCTGAGTTCGAGGGGTATTGGTTGGACTTTGATCGGAACACGCCTTCCAACGGCATGGTGCTCGCCGAGCCTGACTCAGCTGCCGCCCCGCGTGGGGACATCTAGAGAGCCGACCGTGAGTCCTGCACGCACCTAAGCCTGTGAACACGGCGTCCGGCGGCGGCGGGGTCAGCCCACCACAAGGTAGCTTTGGAAATGTGCTTACTCGTCTCGAAGTTAACGGATTCAAAAATCTCTTCAACGTAGCTGTGGATTTTGGTGTCTACACCTGTATCGCGGGACCCAATGCTGTCGGCAAGTCAAATCTCTTTGACGTCATCGAGTTCATTTCCCTGTTGTCAAGCACCACTTTTCTGGACGCCGCGCAAAACCTAAGGGTTGCTGGAGACCGGGTCGGCGACCCCAAAACCCTTTTCTGGCTGGACGGCAGCGGACGCTACGAGAACATGGAACTCGCAGTGGAGATGATCGTCACCCCCCAGGTTGAGGATGACTTTGGACAGCCTGCCGCAGCAACCAGCACATTTCTACGATACGAGTTAGAGCTGGCGTACGAAGCTCCGACGGCAAAGGTCAGCGGACGCTTCGGCAACATACGGCTTGTTCGGGAAAGCCTTACGTACATTGGTAAGGGGAAGGCGAAGAACCACCTAAAGTGGGTTCGCGACCGCGCCTTCATTGACTCACTAGTCATGAACACGCGACGAACTAAATACATCTCCACGGACAGAGACGCTGCAGGCACGACGATCATCCAAGTTCATCAGGACGGCGGAAGCCGCGGGCAGCCGCGAAAATCGTCCGCCGAACGAACTCAAAGGACGGTCGTATCCACCACAAACACGTCGGACGACCCCACTATCTTGGCTGCCAAACGCGAGATGCAGCAGTGGCGCAAACTAGCCCTTGAGCCATCAGCCATGAGGTCTCCAGATTCAACTACCGACAAGAGTGTTATCGGTTCAAACGGATCGCACCTTGCGGCCGCACTGGCCAGGCTGATGGACGACGATCAAGACGTTCTAGCCCGGGTTGCAGCGACAGCGTCGGCACTAACTGACGTTCGAGAGGTGGAAATCGACTTTGACGAGAAGCGAGACATACTCACACTACAAGCTAAAGTTGGGTCCGGGCCGTTTCTCCCCGCTCAGGTCCTCTCCGAAGGGACTCTTCGTTTCCTAGCCCTTAGCGTCATTGAAGCGGACAGCGAGTTCGGAGGCGTCATCTGCATGGAGGAGCCGGAGAACGGAATTCACCCTGCCAAAATTGCCTCATTAGTTGACCTCTTGCGCGACTTAGCCGTCGACATGGAGGACGAGATTGGCCCGGGCAATCCTTTGCGCCAAGTGCTTGTGAACACGCATTCTCCTCACTTCGTGGCCGAGCAAAGTCCGGAAGACCTGCTTCTAGCACTTCCGATGAGCATCCTGAGGAACGGACACGAAGTCAAGAGCATGCAGCTAATCCCCATGGCAGGAACTTGGCGGGACTCCGGCGGCGGCTACTCCGGGTCCAAAGCGCTGATTACGGACTACTTGATCCTGCCCGAAGATGCCCCTATGCAGATGAGTGCCACCGAGATCGATGCAGTGAGGGCCAGACGATGACCGACGTGACTTTCGCTTTGATTCGTGAGGGAACTTCGGACGATGGCCTTGTTGCCCACCTTCGGACTCTCATTATCAATGCTGGCGCATCGAGCGTCGTCGGGGCGCCACGGGAATATAAAGGCACCACCAAAGAGCGAATTTCCGAGGTACTAGCTGAGCAAACCAAGGTTGATCTCATCTTTGTTCACCGAGACGCGGATAGTTCAGACCCGGAGCCGAGGTACGAAGAAATCCGTGACGCCGCCTCAGCTTTGGGCTGCAGCGACCAAGTCGTACCAGTCGTGCCAGTCCAAGAACTCGAGGCTTGGTTGCTAGCTGATTTGTCCCAGATCCGCTCTGTTTCGGGGCGCCCCAGAGGCAAGACACCGCTTGGCATACCGTCGGTCAAGAAGATCGAGTCCACCAAGTCTCCCAAAGAGATATTACAAAACGCGTGTTTGATAGCCAGCGAAACGACGGGCGCTCGTCGTAAGAAACAAGCCAAACAGTTCACGCAGCATCGTACAACGCTGCTCGAGCGCCTGGACCACGATGGCCCCGTCAGGAATTTGCCCTCATGGCAACGATTTGTGGACGATGTGACATCCAAGATTGCTGAGCTCTGCAGTTAGACGGGGAAGGGCTCCTCGAACTGGGGCCCCCTAGACTTCAGCTGCCGGCGCCGCGAACTGCGCCTCATACAGGCGTGCATACGCCCCGTCCGCAGCAAGCAAGGACGTGTGCGTGCCCTGCTCCACGATCTGCCCGGCCTCCATCACCAGGATGAGGTCGGCGTCACGGATGGTGGAGAGTCGGTGCGCAATGACAAACGAAGTCCGGTCCGAACGCAACGCGCTCATCGCCTTCTGCACCAGCAGCTCGGTCCGGGTGTCCACGGAGGAAGTGGCCTCGTCCAGAATCAGCACTGAAGGACGGGACAGGAACGCGCGGGCAATGGTCAGCAGCTGCTTCTCACCCGCAGAGACATTGGAGCCCTCGTCCTCGAGCACGGTGCCGTACCCCTCCGGCAGGGCCCGAACGAACCGGTCAACGTACGTCGCCTGCGCCGCCTCCACGATCTCTGCCTCTGACGCCGACGGCCTGCCATAGGCGATGTTGTCCCGGATGGTCCCGCCGAACAGCCACGTGTCCTGCAGCACCATTCCCATCCGCGAGCGCAGCTCGCGCCGGGGAACAGAGGTGATGTCCACGCCGTCGAGCGTTATCCGCCCGGCGTCCAGCTCATAGAACCGCATCATGAGGTTCACCAGGGTGGTCTTCCCGGCCCCGGTGGGGCCCACGATCGCCACCGTCTGCCCCGGTTCGGCCACCAGGCTGAGGGAAGAAATCAGCGGTTTGTCCGGTGAGTAGGAGAATGACACGTCCTCGAACACCAGCCGGCCGCGCCCGCCGGAGGCAGCAGCACCGGAGGAATCCGCGGACTGTTCCGCCTCGTCCAGCAGCTCGAACACCCGCTCCGCTGACGCCACGCCGGACTGCAGCAGGTTGGCCATCGACCCCAGCTGGGCCAGCGGCTGGGTGAACTGGCGCGAATACTGGATGAACGCCTGCACGTCGCCCAGCTGCATTGCGCCGGACGCCACCTGCAGGCCGCCCACCACCGCGATCGCCACGTATACCAGGTTCCCGATGAACGTCAGCGCCGGCATGATCAGCCCGGAAATGAACTGCGCCCCGAAGCTCGCCTCGAACAGTTCCGCGTTCTTCTCCCGGAACCGTTCCTCCACCTCCCGCTGCCGGCCGAACACCTTCACCAGCGCGTGCCCTGTATAGGTTTCCTCGATCTGCCCGTTCAGCTCCCCTGTGTGCTTCCACTGCGCCACGAACAGCTTCTGCGAGCGCTTGGCGATCAGCGCCGTCGTCACCAGCGTCAGCGGCACCGTCACGAGCGCGATCAGCACCAGCACCGGCGAGAGCAGGAACATCATCACCAGCACGCCCAGCACGGTCAGCAGCGAGGTGACCGCCTGGCTGATCGACTGCTGCAGGCTCTGCGAGATGTTGTCCACGTCGTTGGTCACGCGGCTGAGCAGCTCGCCGCGCTGGATGGAGTCGAAGTACCGCAGCGGCAGCCGGTGGATCTTCGCCTCGATCCGCTCCCGCAGCCGGAACACGGTCCGCTGCACCACGCCGTTGAGCACGTACGCCTGGATCCAGCCGAACG
The DNA here is from genome assembly GCF_042668165.1 of Arthrobacter sp. NPDC057388. Taxonomy (NCBI): domain Bacteria; kingdom Bacillati; phylum Actinomycetota; class Actinomycetes; order Micrococcales; family Micrococcaceae; genus Arthrobacter; species Arthrobacter sp. NPDC057388. The sequence continues at coordinate 7,714 of NZ_JBHVBL010000067.1, read as the reverse complement.
CCGAGGCCAGCACATACAGGGCCAGAGCCCACAGCAGGACTCCGGCCAGCGCCGTGAAGTCGATTCCCGCGCCCGGCGTCAGCGTCATCGCCCCGAGCATGTCCGCCTGTGCGTCCTGCCCGGACGCCCGCAGCCCGGCGATCACCTGCTCCTTGCTGGCCCCGGCCGGCAGGTTCCTGGACACGACGCCGGCGAAGATCAGGTTGGTGCCCTCGCCCAGCAGCCGCGGACCGGTCACCGAGAAGGCGACACTGACGACGGCGAGCGCCAGTACCAGCGCCAGCCAGGCCCGCTCGGGGCGCAGCTCCGCCAGCAGCCGCCGGGCCGACGCCCCGAAATTCAGCGCCTTCTCAGCCGGGACATTCATCCCGGCGAACGGACCGCCGCGTCCCGGTCCTCCGGCGGGCCGGGGAATGCGTGCGACGGCGGCCTGCCGGGTTCCGGGGGTGGCGTTCATGCCGCATCCTCCGCTGCCAGCTGCGAGGACACGATCTCGCGGTACGTCTCCGATGTCTCCACAAGCTCACTGTGCGTTCCGCGCCCGACGATCCTGCCGCCGTCGAGCACCAGGATCTGGTCCGCGTCCGCGATGCTGGAAACACGCTGGGCGATGATCACCAGCGTGGCCCCGGCAGTGTCCCGCCGCAGCGCCTGCCGGAGCCGGGCATCGGTGGCGGTATCCAGTGAGGAGAACGAGTCGTCAAAGATGTAGAGCTCCGGCCGTTTCACCAGCGCCCGGGCGATCGCCAGCCGCTGCCGCTGCCCGCCGGAAACGTTGGTGCCGCCCTGAGAGACGGGCGCGTCCAGGCCGCCTTCCATCTCCCGCACGAAGTCCTCCGCCTGGGCCGTGGCCAGCGCATGCCACAGTTCCTCCTCGGTGGCGTCCGGCTTGCCGTACAGCAGGTTGCTCCGCACGGTCCCGGAGAACAGGTACGGCCGCTGCGGCACCAGGCCGATGTGCCCCCACAGCAGGTCCGGGTGCAGTTTCCGCACGTCCACGCCGCCCATCAGCACCGCCCCGGAAGTGGCGTCGAAGAGCCGCGGCATGAGGTTCACCAGCGTGGTTTTCCCGGAGCCCGTGCTGCCGATGACGGCCGTCGTCCTGCCCGCGACGGCGGTGAAGCTGACGCCGCTGAGGACCGGCCGCTCGGCACCGGGGTAGGCGAATCCGACGTCGCGCATTTCCAGCTCGCCGCGGGCGGTGCCGTGGGAGGCGTCGTCGGCAAAATGCACCGGGTGGGCCGGCGGCCGCACGGACGACTCCGTCTCCAATACCTCGCCGATCCGGTCCGCCGAGACGGCCGCGCGGGGGATCATTACGGCCATGAAGGTGGCCATCATGACGGACATCAGGATCTGCAGCAGGTAGCTGAGGAATGCCACCAGCGTCCCCACCTGCATGGAGCCGTCCTCGATCCGGAACGACCCGAACCAGATCACCGCCACGCTGGAGACATTGAGCACCAGCATCACCACGGGAAATGCCAGTGCCATCAGCCGCCCGGCCTGCAGCGCCGTGTCCGTTACGTCCTCGTTGGCGCGCCCGAACCGCTCCGCTTCCAGGTCTTCGCGCACAAACGCCCGCACCACCCGGATGCCGGCCAGCTGTTCGCGGAGCACCCTGTTGACGGCGTCGATCCGCAGCTGCATGAGGCGGAACAGCGGCACCATCCGGCTGATGATGATCCCGACGCCGGCCAGCAGCACCGGCACGCTCACCGCGATCAGCCAGGACAGCTGGGCATCCTGCCGGACGGCCATCACCACGCTGCCGATGCTGAGCATGGGAGCGGCCACCATGAGCGTGGCTGACATCAGCACCAGCTGCTGCACCTGCTGCACATCGTTCGTGGACCGCGTGATGAGGCTGGCCGGGCCGAAGCGGGTGACCTCCTGCTCCGAAAACCCGCCGACCCGGGTGAAGATCGCCCCGCGCAGGTCCCGGCCCATCCCCATTGCCGCCTTGGCCCCGAAGTACACGGCGGCCACGGCGCAGGCAATCTGCAGCAGGGTGATGAACAGCATCAGGCTGCCGACGCGGAGGATGTAGCCGGTGTCCCCTTTGGCCACGCCCAGGTCGATGATGTCCGCGTTCAGGGTGGGTAGATAGAGGGACGCCACGGACTGCGCCAGCTGAAAAACGACGACGGCGACCAGCAGCCGCCGTTGCGGCCGCAGGTACCGGACAAGAAGCTTCCAAAGCATTCAGGGCACTCGCAGCAGGTCCTCGAAGTGATGGGAAGGCCAGTGTACGTCCGACGGCTGGGGACAGCCTGTAGGCTGAGCCAGTGGCCGGAGTTCCGGAACCACCTCGAATTGAACGCCGCAAATTGAAGAATGGGGACTTCATTGAGCGATCAGCAGTTGGGCTTTGGCGAGCCCGGAAACATACCGCCGGCGGTCCGGCTCTCGGCGGCCTGCTGGGTAGGCAGCGCCGTGGTGGCGGGCATGATGCCTGTCATTCTGGAGGTCGCGGAAATCGACTTCGGCCAGTCAATTCCCGGCTGGGCCGTGCCCTATCTGGTGGCGTTTGCGGTGCCGCTGACCGCCCTGCAGGTACTGGCCGCCCGGCATCTGCTGCACGGAGCACGCTGGGCCCGCATCCTCCTGACCGTCGCCGCAGCGCTGACGGCGCTCGGGGCCCCCGTCGACCTGACTGCATTGATCCTTGCCGGCCTGGTCCTGACCCTGGCCGGGGCCACGTTCATGTGGCTCCCACCATCCAACAGGTTCTTCCTGCTGCGCCGCGCAGCTCCTGCCTTTCCCGTGCCGGCAGCGTCCGGCGTGGACGCCGCCCTTAGGAAGACCGCCCCGTAAGGAGAACTCCTGTGACTGACACGCTCCTCCTGCCCGCCGTGGCAGAGGCCCTGGCCGCCCACGGCGTGGCCCATGAGGTCCTCGAATGTTTGCCTGAACTCGTGGACACGGCGGAGTTCTGCGCCCACTACGGCTTCAGCCTGGAGCAGGCGGCCAACACGATTCTGGTCGGATCCAAGAAGGTCGAGCCGCCCCGGTACGCGGTGTGCGTGGTCCTGGGCACCACCCGGCTGGACGTGAACCGTTCAGTCCGGGCCCTGCTGGACGTCAAGCGTGCCTCCTTTGCCGACGCCGAGACCACAACAGACCTGACCGGCATGCTGGTGGGCGGCGTCACCGTGCCGGGCATCGTCGGGGTGCCCGTGTACGTGGACCGGGCCGTGATGGATGTGCCACGGGTGGTCATGGGCGGCGGCAACCGCTCCAGCAAGATCGTCCTCGCCCCGGCCGAACTCCTCAAACTCCCCGGCGTCGAGGTGGTGGACGGGCTCGCCACGCCATGTGAACCGGCGGAGGCATAATGGCCACCGTGAATGAATATCCCTTCTCGCAAGTCGACGTCTTTGCCCCGGGACCGAAGCCCGGGAACCCGGTGGCTGTTGTGCATGACGCCGATGCCCTGTCCGCCGAGCAGATGCAGAGCTTCGCCAACTGGACCAACCTCCCCGAAACCACCTTCCTGCTCAGGCCGACACAACCGGAGGCGGACTACCGGGTGCGGATCTTCACACCGGCGTCGGAGCTTCCCTTCGCCGGCCACCCCACGCTCGGCTCCGCCCACGCGTGGCTGGAGAACGGCGGCCGGCCGCACCGCACGGGTGAACTCGTGCAGGAATGCGAGGTGGGGCTCGTCAAAATCAGCCAGACCGGGAGCGAGCAGTTCTTCGAGGCCCCGCCGCTACGCCGCTCCGGCCCTGTGGAGCCCGAGATCCTGGAGCAGGCCATCACGAGCCTGCGCATTACACCCGAGCAGGTGCTGGACAGCAACTGGGTGGACAACGGACCGGGCTGGCTCGGTATCCGGCTTGCGTCGGCCCCGGCTGTGCTGGACCTGGCGCCGGACTTCACGGCAATGGGCCGGCTGAATGTGGGTGTCATCGGGGCCTACGGGGACGGCGGGCCGGCCGACTTCGAGGTGCGCGGCTTCCTTCCCGGGCTGGCCATTCCCGAGGACCCGGTCACCGGCAGCCTGAACGCTGGCCTCGCGCAGTGGTTGGTCAGCACCGGCGTAGCGGAGGGCAACTACACCGTCAGCCAGGGCACTGCCCTGGGGCGCGGCGGCCGCCTGACCATCACCAGGGAAGGCGACAGCATCTGGGTGGGAGGCACCAGCCGCACTGTCATCCGGGGCGGCGTCTTCCTCTAGCCGGAACGCCGCCCGCCGCGCCCGGCTGTTCGCAGGTGCAGCGGCGCGCAGCACACAGTTGTAGATGAGAACGGTTCTCATTATGCTGGCATCATGATCGTGACCGTTCTCAGTTCCCTCGACTCCCTCTGCCGTCAGCAGGCGTGCGAAGCGCTGGCCGCGGCGCACCCCTCGGCTGCCGTCGTCGTCCATGACCTTCTGGAAAACGGCACCGTTGTATGCCGGATCTTCAGCCACGACGGCCCGGCCGAGCGGCACGAGACAGTCCTGGAACACGGCTGCCTGAGCTGCACCGTGCGTCTTGACGTGGTGCCGACCGTCCGGCGGCTGATGGCCCGCGGGGAGGAACACGTCATTGTCGGACTGCCCTACGGGGTGCCGGCATCCACCACAGTGGCCGCACTCCGGCACGAACTTGGCGCTGACTGCCCCGTCAGCTCCGCCGTTCACGCCTGCGCGCCGGACTGCGTGGAGGACCACCTCTGGGATCACCACACGCTGTTCGAATCGGGGTTCACGCCCGTGCCCGACGACGAGCGCACCTCCGGCGAATTCGTCATCGGAGAGCTTTCCTTCTGCGACACCATCCTTGCCGCGGAACCCGACGTTTTCCCCGTGGATCCTGACGGCCGGGCCCGCGGCCTGCAACTGCTCCGGGAGCTGGCGCCGCACGCCGACCTTGCCGAAGATGCGGCAGGCATCCGGCCAGGCCGGCATGACTATGCCGCCGCCGTGGGCAGAACGGTCCCCGGAACCGTCCAGGCAGGCCGCGCATCCCACGGACCGTTCACTACGGTTACCCAACGGATCCGCCGCCCGCTCCATCCCGGGAGGTTCCGCCACGCCCTGGCTACCCTGGCCGCCGGATGCTGCTGGCTCCGCGGCCACCTTTGGATAGCAACCGCCCCCGACTGCCGGATTGCCATTAGCGGGATCGGCCCGCGCATCTGGCTGGAAAACACGGGACCGTGGAAAACCCACACTGGCCCGGGCACCGGCGGGAGTGTGCTCGCCGCTACCGGCGACGGACTGGATGGGGACCAGATAGCCCGGATTCTCGCATCCTGCGAGCTCACCGACTCCGAAATGGACGCCGGATTCGAAGCCCTGGACGATCCATTTGGACTCATCCAGCCGAACTAAGCGACCCTCCACCAACTACAAGAAGGAGAAAGCCCCATGAAGGTACGGAATTCACTGCGAGCGCTGAAGAAGGTGCCGGGCGCCCAGGTGGTGCGCCGCCGCGGCAGGACATTTGTCATCAACAGGAAGAATCCACGGATGAAGGTCCGCCAAGGCTGAGCCCGCGGGCCAAGCCCACCGAGGAAGTGGTGCCGGGGACGGGCCGGTGCCCCATTGCGCCTGCCCGTCCCAGTCCATGGTCTGCCTGGGTAATCTGAGTGGGTCTTGCCCGTGCCGGTCTCTTGTGGGGCCGCGGCGCTTCTGCACGGCCCCTGCGGAATACTGTCCCCCGCAAGGCTCAAGAAAGGCGCAATGTTAGGTAAGGATCGCGGCAAGATCCTGGCCCGGCACCGTCGTCCCCTGTGATGGGTCAGGCCGCGGTCCGGGCGCCAATCGCGACGGATACGTGACATGCGCCTCAAAGACGCAACATTGCGCGGCCTCCGGCCGTTGAACAGGGGGACGGAAGGAGGCCACATGCTCATTGTTCTGACCGGAATCGACGGATCGGGAAAAACGACGGCGGCCCACTCCCTGGTGGCCGCGGCCCGCGCTGAGGGCATCAGCGCACTGCTGCTGAGCAACTATGCCGGCCGGCGGCGGATGTCCCTGCTCAGCGCCAAGCTGGGCATCCAGCTGCCGGCCCGCCTGGCGGACGCGGCTGAAACCACCCTGCGGGTCTTCAACGTGCTGGTGTCCACCGCCCGCGCGTCACGGTTCCCCGGCCTTGTTGTCATGGACCGCCACCTCCACTGCCAGCTGGCGCTGCGGCACGCGCGGGGCCTGCGCCGCGGACGGCTTCTCCCCTGGCTGATCCGCCGCCTGCCCGCCGCGGACCTGGTCATCCACCTGGACGTAAGCCCCGAGACCGCGCACCGGCGGATCGTGGCGCGGGGTACGGACGAGGAGTCCGTGGCTGAACTTTCCGCCTTGCGGAATGGCTACCAAGCACTGCCGGCGTACGCGGACATGGTGAAGATCGACGCCGGCGGCCCTCCGGCCGAGGTGCTCGCCAGCCTGGTAGACGCCATCGATTTCCGCCGGCTACTCAAGGTTTAGTCAAGAATTGCCGAAACGGCCCGATACGCCTTTACTGAACTTCCGCCGGCTGTAAATTAGTGCCAGCTCTCCTCTTTCCCCCCAAAAAATGGAGTGCTGGAAGCCTCCGCGCTTGAGTCTTTGATTCGCGCGGAGGCTTCACGTTTCATCCCCCGCACCGCTATCCGGGACTGTCTGCTCTGGCCAGGCTCCGCCGTCGACGATATAGTAAGCATGCTGATGACTTCGGATCGCTGGAATCATCATCTGTTCACTTCGACGAAGGAGACACTATGAGCACGAGGGTTGAGAAGCGCATTCTGGTGAACGTGCCGGTCAGCACGGCATATAACCAGTGGACCCAGTTCGAAGACTTTCCGCACTTCATGGGCGGCGTCAAGAAAGTGACCCAGCTCAGCGACGACCGCCTGGAATGGGTGGCCGAGATCGCGGGCGTGAAGCGCAAATGGGAGGCGCGGATCCTCGAACAGAAGCCCGACCAGAAGGTTGCCTGGGCGGCCACCGAGGGAGCCACCAACGCCGGGTCGGTCGAGTTTGAAGACGTGGGCGGCGGCCAGACCTCCATCAGGCTGTTCATCGACTACGAACCCGAAGGGCTCGTGGAGAAGATCGGCGACAAGCTCCACGTCGTGGAGCACCAGGCCGAGGCCGACCTGAAGAGGTTCAAGGAATTCATCGAGGACGAAGGCTATGCCAGCGGCGCCTGGCGCGGCTCGGTCAATGAAGGCGGCTCGGTGGGCACGCCGGGCGTTGAGCACGCTGCAGGCTCACTGGGCGACAGCGGCAAGGCGGGAATCTCCGGCAAGGCCGCCGCGGCGGCCGGGGTGGCGGCTGCAGCCGGGGCGGCCGCAGCTGTTGCAGCGAGCGGCAAGGACAAGGATACGGACACCGTTTACGTGGTGGACGAGGCCGTTGCCCCGGTGGCGCCGGAATACACCGAAACCACTGTTGTCACCGACACGACGGACACCACCGGCACTCCGGGCTTCGCCGGCGGAACGGCGGCAGGCACCGTTGCGGGTGGGGCTGCTGCCGGAACAGCTGCGGCAGGCACGGGCTCGGCGCTGACAGACGAGACCATCGCCCACCCCTTCGACCAGACCAACGGCCTGGTGGACGACGAAGGCGACTCGGACGAGACGGCGGCCAGCGACACACGGAGCGCCGCGGACCGCGCCGAACGGGAAGATGGCGGCCCCGGCACGGTTCCACCCCTCGGCGGCACCAGCGGCCAGCACTAGCGCAGCTGGCTGATAACTGAAGCGCAGTCACGGCGGCACCGTTATGGCG
>NZ_JBHVBL010000066.1:0-14558 GCF_042668165.1 Arthrobacter sp. NPDC057388 | reverse complement strand
AGCCGGAGTCGTGCTTTATATGTTCTTAGTCCTGCCAGGGAAACGTAACAGCGCTCAGCGGCGGGAGGCCCGGGCCCGCAGTACGACGGCGGCCAGGACGCCGCCGGCGGCGCCGCCCAGGTGGGCCTGCCAGGACACGTAGCCTGCCACGTTCGGAATTATTCCGAAGAGGATGCTGCCGTAGGCCAGGAACAGCACCACCGAGAGGAGAATCTGCCACCAGCTGCGGTTGAAGAAGCCGCGGACCAGGAGGAACGCGAACAGGCCGAATACCAGCCCGGACGAGCCAACGGTGACCCCGCCGGCGCCGAACAGCCAGACCGCCAGGCCGGAGCCCAGCCAGCTGCAGGCGACCGCCGTGAGGAAGACCCGGATCCCGGACAGGAACACCAGGAACCCGAAAATGATCAGCGGCAGGGCGTTGGAGAGCACGTGGTTGAGGTTGGCGTGCAGCAGCGGAAAGGTGAACACGTCCAGGACGCCGTCCGCACTCCTGGGCCGAAGCCCGAAGACACCGTTCAGGGAGTGCAGCAGCACCGTGTTGAGCAGCTCGATGGCGAACAGGAGCACCACGAACGATCCCACCACCAGCAGTCCGCCCTTGGCCCGGGCGGCAGCCGTTTCCCTGGTGGCGGGGGCATCCCCGGGCCTCTCCAGCATGGCCGCCTCCTAATGCACCACGATCGGCTGGAACCCCTCGGCACGCAGGGCGCCGAGGACCTGTTCGCCGTGTTCGTGGCCCTTGGTTTCCAGGTTCACTGTGATGGAAACGTCGCCCATGCTGATGGAGCCGCCCACCCGGGTGTGGTCCAGGCCGGTGACGTTGGCGTCGTTTTCGGCGATGATGCGGGCGATGGTGGCCAGCGAGCCCGGGCGGTCATCGAGCATCATGCGCACGGTCATGTAGCGGCCGGCGGCGGACAGGCCGCGCTGGATCACCTTGAGCATGAGCATGGGGTCGATGTTGCCGCCGGACAGCACGACGGCGGTTGTGCCGGGGTTTTCGATCTTGCCGTCCATGAGCGCCGCCACGCCCACGGCACCGGCGGGCTCCACCACCATCTTGGCGCGTTCCAGCAGGAAGATCAGGGCGCGCGCCAGCGAATCTTCGCTGACGGTCACGACGTCGTCCACCAGTTCACGGATGATGCTGAACGGCAGCTGCCCGGGCCGGCCCACGGCTATGCCGTCGGCCATCGTGGACACTTTCTTGAGCGGCACCAGGGCGTCCGCCGCCAGCGAGGGCGGGTAGGCGGCCGCGTTTTCGGCCTGCACGCCGATGATGCGGATTTCGCGGCCGAGTTCCTTGGCACGGGCCTTGACGGCCACCGCGACGCCGGCCAGCAGGCCTCCGCCGCCCACGCCCATCAGGATGGTGTCGACGTCGGGCACCTGTTCGAGGATCTCCAGGCCCAGGGTGCCCTGGCCGGCCACGACGTCCACGTTGTCGAAGGGATGGACAAAGACGGCCCCGGTGTCGTCGGCATACCGCTGGGCCTCGGCCAGCGCCTCATCCACGTTGTGCCCGTGCAGAACCACCTCGGCGCCGTGGCTGCGCGTGGCGGCAAGCTTGGGCAGGGCCACGCCGAGCGGCATGTAGATCCGGGCCTTGATTCCCAGGCTCTTGGCGGCCACCGCCACGCCCTGCGCGTGGTTGCCTGCGGAGGCCGCCACCACGCCGCGCTGCTTCTCGGATTCGGAAAGGCGTGCCATCCGCACATAGGCGCCGCGCACCTTGAAGGAGCCGGCGCGCTGCAGGTTCTCGCACTTGAAGAAGACCTCGCCGCCCACCATGCCGCCCAGGGCACGGGATGACTCCACCGGTGTCCGCGCAATAATCCCGTCCAGCAGCTTCTGCGCCTCAAGGACATCGTCCAGCGTGACGGGAAGGCTTTCGGGGGTGTTCACGAACTATTCTCCTTTGGGTGTTTCAACGTCGGCGCCCGGCGCGGCGGTGCCGTCCGGGGTACGGTGTGCAGTGCCGGCGCGGTTGCGGTGTCCGGAATCGGAGCCCGGCAGCCCGACGTCCTTGAACGTGTTGTCCTCGTCGGCAGCGGCCAGGTCTGCGGTACCCGCGGCAGCCGGCACAAGTTCATGTTCCCACGTTCTTGCGGCAATATACCGAATCGCCGAATTTGCTACGGCCAGGATGGGGACCGAGAACAGCGCCCCGGGGATCCCGGCGAGGTAGGAACCGGCCGCAACGGACAGGATGACGGCCACCGGGTGCAGGGCAACGGCCTTGCCCATGACCAGCGGCTGCAGGATGTGGCTTTCCAGCTGCTGCACCAGGAGCACGATGCCCAGCATGATGAGGGCATTGACCGGGCCGTTGGCCACCAGCGCGAGGAGCACGGCAATGACGCCCGTGACCAGCGCACCGACCACGGGGATGAAGGAACCGATGAACACCAGCACGCCCAGCGGCAGGGCCAGCGGGACACCGATGATCGCAGCGCCGGCGCCGATGCCGACCGCATCCACGAAAGCCACGAAAAGCTGGATCCGGGCATAGCTGACCATGGAGGTCCACCCGCGCCGGCCGGCGCCGTCGGCGGGAATGCGCGCCTGCCGCGGCAGGAGCCGGACCAGGAAGGCCCAGATGCGGCTGCCTTCCAGGAGGAAGAAGATGAGGATAAACAGCGCCAGGATCAGTCCCGCCGCGAAGTGGCCGGCGGTGCTCCCGAAGGACAGGGCGCCGCTGAGGATGCTGCTGCTGTTGTTCTGCAGCGCGGCCGTGGCCTCCTGGATGTACTGGTCGATCTGGGTGGCCGTCAGGTGAAGCGGGCCCTCGGCCAGCCAGTTCTGCACCTGCTGGACGCCGGTCAGCGCCTCGCCCCACAGCTCCTGGAAGCCGAGGGCCAGCTGCCGGCCCACGAGGGCGAGGGAACCTGCAATGAGGCCGATGAAGCCCAGGACCGTGACGGCAACGGCGAGTCCTTTGGGGATGTGCGACTTCCGCAGCCACTGCACCACGGGGCTTAGCAGGCCGGCCAGCAGGGCGGCCACCATGACCGGAATGATGAGGAAACTGACCTTGGCCAGCAGCCAGACCAGCACTCCGATGACCAGCAGGATCAGGCCCAGCCGCCAGGCCCAGGCCGCTGCAATGCGCACCCCGTAGGGAATGTCCTGCTCCAGGTCGCGGTCGGTGCGGATCCGCCGCGGCTCGAGCCGCTCGAACGGGCCGCGCCCTAGCGGCCGGGCCGCGCTGGTTGTGTTGGCTGCGTCGTCTGGTGCGGCGTCCTTTGCTGGCGTCATAGCCCAATACTTCCCTAGCCGCCGGGCTATGGGAAACAGGGCTCGCCTGTCCTAGCCCAGGTCGGCGCGGATGCCCCAGGTCATGGTGAACGAGTCCCCGGGGGCCAGCCAGCGCAGGCTGTCCCCGGAGTTGAACGCATTGGCCGGACCTGTCATCGGCTCCAGTGCCACTGCTGCGGGCCGGCCCGGGTAGATGCGGCTGACAAACACGTGGACGAACGGGCAGGTCTCGTCCTGCCAGAGACTGACGCTGCGGCCGTCCGGCGCCGTCAGCGTGTGGCGGGCGGTCCCGCCGTCGAACGCCAGATCCGTCAGTGCGGCGTCGAGATCAAGGTCCCCCACGGTCTTCCCCCGCCGCAGGTCGCTGTCGCCCGCAACGGCTTCGGCTCTGCGCGGAATCAGCCGCTCATCCGCCACCAGCCGTGTTGCCGCATTCACCGTCAGGGTGAGCTCCTCCGAGGGGACATCACCGATCCGGAGATAGGGGTGTGCCCCCAGCACGAACGGTGCCTCGGCCTCGGAATCGTTGACCAGCGTCTGCCGCACCTCCAGGCCGAGGTCCTCCGCAAGGGAGTATTCCACCCGGTGCCGCACCAGGAAGGGGTAGCCGTGCTGCGGAAACACGGGCGCCTCCAGGGTCACGGCAAACTCGGACTCGGCCACCAGCGAGTATGACGCATTCCGCAGCAGTCCGTGGCTGGCGTTGTTTTTGGACACCTCGGTAATGTCCAGCTGCTGTTTCTTGCCGTTCAGGTGCCACACCCCGTCCTCCACCCGGTTGGCCCATGGCGCCAGGGTGATGCCCGTCGCGCCCGGCGGGATGTCGGAATCCCCGTAGGACTCGGTCAGCTGGACGCCGCCCCGGCTGTACCACCGCAGCCCGGCGGCCAGCTCGGTGACCACGGCGAGCGCGTCACCCCGCCTGAGCTCGTACTGCCTGCCCGTGGCGTAGCGCCGCTGGCTCTGGAGTGAATCGCTGGTGTCAGAAGTCGCGCCGGAAGTCATGGACCTACCGTACAACGCACCGGCCGCGGCGCCGGTACCCAGCCCAAACAGCAGGCATTGTGATCTTTTGTTCGAAAGTATTTGTTTTTGATCGCTTTGTGCAACAATAGGAGAGAAGCCGGAAGTGACCGGATTCACAGCCAGCCTGCGCCCCGGAGAGAGGAGGAGCCCCATGCTCGCCACGCAGCGGCAGCACCGCATCCTCCAGGAGCTCGACGCCGAAGGGACCGTCCGGGTAGCGGCACTTGCGGACCTGCTGGGCGTCTCCGAAATGACGGTCCGGCGGGACATCGACGCACTCGACGCTGACGGCCTGCTGCTGCGTGTTCACGGCGGCGCCACCCGTGCCTCCTCGTTCAGCGCGCTCGAACCCGGGTTCGGGGCCAAGGCGGCACGGGAAACAGAAGCGAAACAGGCCATCGCCGCAGAGGCGGTCACCCTGCTGCGCCGGGGTATGACCCTGCTGGTCTCGGGCGGCACCACCACCCACGAGCTGGCCCGGCTCCTCCCCCGGGATCTGCGCCTCACGGTGGCCACCAACTCCCTCATGGTGGCCAGTGCACTGGCTGCGGGCGGCGGCGAAGGCATCCGCACCGTTGTCCTCGGCGGCCAGCGCACGCCGTCCGAGGCCCTCGTGGGCCCGGTGGCGGTGCACGCCCTGAACAGCCTGCACGCCGACCTCTGCTTCATGGGCGTGCACGGCTTCGACGCGAAGGCCGGCATCACCTCCCCGAACCTCCTCGAGTCCGAGCTCAACGCCGCCATGATCGCGGCGTCGGACAGGGTGGCGGTGCTCGCCGACGCCACCAAGTACGGGACTGTGGGGCTCGCCCGGATCGCCCCGCTGTCCGCCGTCGGCACCCTCATCACCGACGACCGGATCGCCGCGGGCTCCGCCGGCCCCGACGCCGAGGGCCTGCTCCGCCAGGCCGTCGGCGAGCTGCGGATCGCTCCTCTCACCCCGGCGACCAGCGAACACTTTCCCGCCCGCCCCACCATCCTCCCGGACGGCCAAACGCCGCCGGCCACCGCGTTCAAAGGACACGACGCATGACCCACATCACCAGCACCCAGCTCGCCGACGGCCGCGAACTGCTCTATTTCGACGATGCCGGTTCCACCCGCGCGCGGTCGGTGGAGCTCATCCGGGACCGCCGGGAGCTTCCGCCCCGCGGGGAACCGGGCGAAGTCAGGTACGACGCCCTGACCGGGGAATGGGTTGCCGTGGCGGCGCACCGGCAAACGCGCACGCACCTGCCGCCCGCGGACCAGTGCCCCATCTGCCCCACCACGGATGCCAACCCGTCCGAAATCCCCGCACCGGACTACGACGTCGTGGTGTTCGAGAACCGCTTCCCCTCCCTCGGCCCGGCCCTGGGGCCGGTCCCCGCCAACCCGGGCTGGGGGACCACCGGACCGGCGTTCGGGCGCTGCGAGGTGGTCACCTTCACCCCGGAGCACACGGGATCGTTCAGCGGCCTGAGTGAAACCCGCGCCCGCACCGTTGTGGAGGCCTGGGCGCACCGGACGGCTGCCCTCAGCGCGCTGCCCGGCATCAAGCAGGTCTTCCCGTTCGAGAACCGCGGGGCGGACATCGGCGTCACCCTGCACCATCCTCACGGCCAGATCTACGCCTATCCGTATGTGACCCCCCGCGGTGCGGTTATGGGTGCCGCCGCCCGCCGGTTTTACGACGACGCCGACGGCCGGGAAACGCTGACCGGCTCGCTCCTGCGTGCCGAGCGTGAGGACGGCAGCCGGATGGTTTTGGAAAGCGACAGCTTCAGCGCCTACGTGCCGTTCGCCGCCCGGTGGCCGCTGGAGATCCACCTCGTCCCGAACCGCCAGGTTCCGGACCTGGCCGGGCTGACCGGGGCGGAGAAGGACGAGCTGGCCCATGTCTACCTCGACCTGCTCAAGCGTGTCGATGCCCTCTACCCCACCCCCACGCCCTACATCTCGGCCTGGCACCAGGCGCCTGTGGATGACGTGCTCCGCCCCGCGGGCTACCTTCATCTGCAGCTGACATCGCCGCGCCGCGCCGCGGACAAGCTGAAGTTCCTCGCCGGCTCAGAAGCTGCCATGGGCGCCTTCATCAATGACACCACGCCCGAACAGGTGGCTGAGCGGCTCCGCTCCGTCAACGTTCCGCCCTCCCCTGCCGAAGCGCTCGCCCCGGTGGCCCCCGGCCTCATCGAGCCAGATCTCATCGAAGGAGCCCACGCATGACCGCCCCCGCCACCACCGACCTCGAATCCCGGTTCCATGACGCGTTCGGCCGCATGCCCGACGGCGTGTGGCAGGCCCCCGGCAGGGTCAACCTGATCGGCGAGCACACCGACTACAACGAGGGCTTCGTGCTGCCCTTCGCGATCGACAGGACCGCCCGCGTGGCGGTGGCGGTCAGACCTGACTCCACGGTCCGGATGCTCTCCACCTACGGGGACCAGGGAATCACGACGGCGGACACCGGCGCGCTCCAGGCCGGAACGGCCAAGGGGTGGACCAAGTACCCCCTGGGCGTCATCTGGTCACTGCAGCAGCGCGGCACCGACGTCCCGGGCCTGGACCTGCTGCTGGACTCCGACGTGCCGCTCGGTGCCGGGCTGTCCTCCTCGCACGCCATTGAATGCGCCGTGATCTCCGCACTCAACGACCTCACCGGCGCCGGCATGGGCCCGGAGGACATGGTGCTCGCCACCCAGCGCGCGGAGAACGACTTCGTCGGGGCGCCGACGGGCATCATGGACCAGTCCGCGTCGCTGCGCGGTTCGAAGGGCCACGCCGTGTTCCTGGACTGCCGGGACCAGAGCGTCCAGCTGGTCCCCTTCGAGGCCGAGGCGGCCGGCCTCATCCTGCTGGTCATCGACACCAAGGTCTCCCATTCACACGCCGGCGGCGGCTACGCGTCCCGCCGCGCCTCCTGCGAGCTGGGCGCGGAGGTGCTGGGCGTCAAAGCGCTGCGCGACGTCACGCCCGGGGATCTTGAGGAGGCCAGCGGGCTGCTGGACGAGACCACGTTCCGCCGCGTCCGGCACGTGGTCACCGAGAACGACCGTGTGCTGCAGACCGTGGAACTCCTGGGGCAGCAGGGCCCGTCGGCCATCGGGGCCCTGCTCGACGCCAGCCATGCGTCCATGCGGGACGATTTCGAGATCTCCTGCCCGGAACTGGATCTCGCCGTCGAGAGCTCACGGGCAAACGGCGCCATCGGCGCCCGGATGACCGGCGGCGGATTTGGCGGCGCGGCCATCGCCCTGACCCCGGTGAGCGGGGAGCAGGAGGTGCGTGCCGCCGTCGTGCACGCTTTCGCAGAGGCGGGATACGCCGCACCGGACATCTTCACGGTCACCCCGGCAGCGGGGGCCATGCGGCTGGCCTAGCCGGCAGCTCCCCTGCGGCGGGCCGGGTCCAGGCGTAGGCTAATCGCATGCCTGAAGCAGTCATTGTTTCAACCGCCCGCAGCCCGATCGGACGAGCCTTCAAGGGTTCGCTGAAGGATGAACGGCCGGACGACCTCGCGGCGGCCATGGTCCGGGCGGCGCTGGCCAAGGTGCCGGCGTTCGACCCCACCGGGGACAGCGGTCCCGGGCTGGATGACCTCTACCTCGGCTGCGCCGAACCCAGCGGCGAGGCGGGCTCGAATATGGCCCGGGTGGTCACCATCCTCACCGGGCTGGACAACGTCCCGGCGGCCACCATCAACAGGTTCTGCGCCTCCAGCCTGCAGACCCTCCGGATGGCCTTCCACGCCATCCGGGCAGGCGAGGGCCAGGCGTTCGTGGCGGCCGGCGTCGAAGCCGTGTCCCGCTACCAGGACTGGGCCGGGGCGGGCGAAACGGGCGCCCAAAACCACAACCCGCTGTTCGAGCCGGCCCGGCAGCGCACGGCCGCACGCGCGGAATCGAACACGCCCTGGACAGATCCGCGGCTGGGCGGCCGGATGCCGGACATCTACATCGCCATGGGCCAGACCGCCGAGAACGTGGCCACGTCCTACGGCATCAGCCGCGCCGAGCAGGATGAATGGGCCGTGCTGAGCCAGAACCGTGCAGAGGCCGCGATCGCCTCCGGCTTCTATGCGCGGGAAATCACGCCGTACGAGCGGCGCGACGGCACGATGGTGGACCGCGATGACTCGCCCCGGCCCGGCGTCACCTTCGACGCCGTCAGCGCCCTGCAGCCGGTGTTCCGCCGGGAAGGCACTGTCACGGCCGGCAACGCGTGCCCGCTCAACGACGGTGCCGCCGCCCTCGTGGTCATGAGCTACGACCTTGCCCGGGACCTGGGGCTGGCGCCGCTGGCCAGGATCCTCTCCACCGCCGCGACGGCGCTGTCGCCCGAACTGATGGGGATGGGTCCGGTGGAGGCCTCCCGGCAGGCGCTCGCCCGCGCCCGCCTGGACATGCGGGACATCGACCTCGTGGAGCTGAACGAGGCGTTCGCCGTCCAGGTGGTGGCCAGCGCCCGCGAGCTGAAGATCGACCCGGCGAAACTCAACGTCCATGGCGGCGCCATCGCGCTGGGCCATCCGTTCGGCATGACCGGCGCCCGGATGACCGCCACGCTGCTCAACGGCCTGCGCGAAACGGACGGGACGATGGGCCTGGCCACCCTCTGCGTCGGCGGCGGCCAGGGCATGGCCGTGGTGCTGGAGCGGCTCACCTAGCCTTCGGCCCGGAGTTTTTGTCCAGATAATGGCTCCAAATGGCCCCCGAAGTCGCGACACGTGGACAAAAACTCCAGGGGTTAAACGCGGGAGTGTTTAAACGCGGGAGTGGGCCCCGCCTTCTGGCGGGCCCACTCCCTGGTTGAAGTACGACGGCGGTGCGCCGGCTTCCGTATTAGTCGTCGCCGCGCAGGATGGCCAGCAGGCGGATGATTTCCACGTACAGCCACACGAGCGTGACGGTCAGGCCGAAGGCGGCGGTCCAGGAGAAGCGCTCCGGCGCCCCGGCCCGGACGCCGGCCTCAATGCTGGTGAAGTCCATGATCAGGGAGAAGGCGGCGAGGCCGATCGCGAGCAGGCCGATGAAGACACCCAGCGGGATGCCGGCGATCTCGAAGCTCGTGCGCAGGCCGAACGGCGAATCCACGGCACCGGTCCACATCATGACCATGTTGATCAGCGCGAAAACCGCGTAGCCGATGGTGGCGATCATGAAGAAGCGCATCGCCTTCGGGGTGGCGCGGACCTTGCCGCTCTTGAAGAGCACCAGGGTCACGGCGAAGACGGAGAGCGTGCCGATGACCGCCTGCAGGCCGACGCCCGGGTACATCCCGTCCAGGACGCGGGTCAGGCCGCCGAGGAAGAAGCCTTCGAGGGCGGCGTACGCCAGGATCAGGGCCGGCGAGGGCTGCTTCTTGAACGTGTTGACGAGGGCCAGGACGAAGCCGCCCAGCGCACCCACGATCATGAGCATGCTCGCCAGCGAAAGGCTCACCGTGAGGGTGACAGCGGCACCGAGCACGACGGCGGCGAGGCAGATGGCGGTCTTGACGATGACGTCGTCGAAGGTCATCCGCCCGGTCTCGGCGGGGCCGGCGGCGGGCCGGTTGTACATCTGCTGCAGCTGGTCATTGGTCATGTTCTGCTGCTGCGACATCCAGCCGGACTGGGCGTCCATGACCGAGCCGGGCGTGCGGCCCTGGCCGTAGCCGGGCTGCCCATAGCCCTGCTGGCCGAACTGGTTCTGGCCGTAGTGGTTCTGGCCGTACGCCTGCGGGACAGGCGGTGCCTGGGTGGCTCCACGGAAATTCTTTCCGTTGAAGATCGGGTTTCCGCCAAGTGCCATTGCGGGTGTCCTCCATGTATGGGGTTGAGTGATGGATCTACTGGTCACGCTACCAAGTTCCACGGCCCAGGGGCAGGGAAAGTTCCGGCTGGTCGGCGAGCTGTCGAGTTGTTACCGGATCGCTATCTGATGGCCAGCTCCGCCCACGCGGTTTGTACTGCTTGCGCTGTACGATAAGCGGGTCAGGGTGACGGATATCACAGCTAATCAAGACCTGCTCCACCAGCACCTATATCCGCCGCCCTCCGTTCGCAGCGGCTGCAACGAGGCAGCCGCAACCACCCCCACGTGGAGGTTTTCAATTTGAGACGCACACCGAGAGGGCTGCCTATCCGGCGGCCGGCCGGGCTGCTGAGGCTATGGGGGGCCATTGCGTCCGCCATCGTGGCCCTTCTGCTGGTCGCAGCACCGGCATCGCAGGCAGGCACTCCAGCTCCGACACCACCCCCGTCGAACCAGCAGTTCCAGGACACCATCAGCGGCTTCCTCCGCGACGACTCACGGCGCCCCATCGAAGGCGTCAAAATCACGGCCAGGAGCGGGTCCTTCACGGGAGAGGCAACATCGGGCGCCAACGGATCCTGGCGCATTGGTGTTCCGCAGCAGGGCACCTATGAGATCCAGCTGGACGAATCGACGCTGCCGGAGGGGATCAAGCTCGCCGAGGGCCAGGCCAACCCCCGCACCGTCACCTTCAGCCAGACTTCCAACCTCTCGGTCATTTTCGCCTTCGGCAAGGGCATTGTGGTGCAGCAGCAGGACTTCGGGCAGAACCTGCTCAACAGGCTCGTGGCCGGGCTCAGCTTCGGGCTCCTGCTGGCGCTTGCCTCCGTGGGCCTGTCCCTGATCTTCGGAACCACCGGCCTCACCAACTTCGCGCACGGCGAGATGGTGACCCTCGGCGCGGTGCTGGTCTTCGGCTTCAGCGCCATGAACCTGCCCTTCTGGCTGGCCATCATCCTGGCCATGCTCGGCGGCGGGCTCTTCGGCTACGCCCAGGATGCCGGTCTCTGGCGGCCGCTGCGCCGGCGCGGCACCGGCCTGGTGCCCATGATGATCGTCAGCATCGGCCTGGCCCTGGCCGTCCGCTACATCATCCAGTTCTACTTCGGCGGGGCCACCCAGCAGCTGCCGTTCGCACAGAGCGCGGAAATCCAGCTCGGCCCGGTGTCCATCTCCCCCAACAACCTGTGGTCCCTGGTCATCAGCGCCGTCGTGATTGCCCTCATCGGCATCGTGCTGCTGAAGACCCGGCTCGGCAAGGCCACCAGGGCCGTAGCGGACAACCCCGCACTGGCGGCCGCCTCCGGGATTGACGTCGACGGCGTGATCCGCCTGGTCTGGATCGTCGGCGGTGTGCTGGCGTCCCTGGGCGGCATCCTCTGGGCCTACTACCGCCCGGGTGTCACCTTCGACATGGGCTCGCAGATCCTGCTGCTCATTTTCGCCGGTGTGACCCTCGGCGGTCTCGGTACCGTTTTCGGCGCCCTCGTCGGATCAGTCATCGTGGGCATCTTCGTCGAACTGACCACCGTGTTCGGCCTGGCGGCCGACCTCAAGTACGTGGGAGCACTCTTCATCATGATCGTTGTCCTCTTGTTCCGGCCGCAGGGCATCCTGGGCCGTCGCGAGCGCGTGGGTTAGGAGACAGCCATGGACTTCGGATTTATCCTTGCCAGCGCGGCCGGCGAACTTTTCAGCCCCACGACGGCAGCCTACGCACTTGCCGCCCTCGGCCTCGCCGTCCACTTCGGCTACTCGGGCCTGCTGAACTTCGGCCAGGCCGGGTTCATGGCCGTCGGGGCGTACGGTTTCGCCATCTCGACGCTCACCTTCCGGGTGCCCTTCTTCATCGGCCTCCTGATCGCCGTCGTCTGCTCGGTGCTCTTTGCGCTGGTGCTCGGCATTCCCACCCTCCGCCTCCGGGCGGACTACCTGGCCATCGTCACCATCGCAGCGGCGGAGATCGTCCGCTACGTCGTCACCACCAACCAGCTCACCTCCGTGACAGGTTCCGCCAACGGGCTCGCCGCCTTCGAGGGCGGGTTCTATTCGATGAACCCGTTCCCGGAGGGCTCCTACTTCGGCATGAACAACCGGGACTTCTTCATCCGGGTGGTGGGCTGGGGACTGGTGGCCGTGGGCTGCGTCCTCGTCTGGCTCCTGATGCGCAGCCCCTGGGGCCGGGTGCTGAAGGGCATCCGCGAGGACGAGAACGCGGTGCGTTCACTGGGCAAGAACGTCTACGCCCACAAGATGCAGGCGCTCGTAATCGGCGGCACCTTCGGCGCGCTGGCCGGAATGATCTTCACGCTCCCCCGCGGTGCCGTGCAGCCGGCGAACTACGGCACCGAGCTGACGTTCTTCCTGTGGACGTGCCTGCTGCTGGGCGGCATGGCCACGGTCCTGGGACCGGTGATCGGCGCCATGATCTTCTGGGTGGTCCTGTCCCTCACGCAGGGCGTCCTGTACGGTCTCATCGAATCCGGCGCGGTGACCTGGCTGACCACGGTCCAGGCCGGGCAGCTGCGCTACATCCTGGTGGGCATCGCCCTGATGCTGCTGATGATCTTCAGGCCGCAGGGTGTTTTTGGCAACAAGAAGGAGCTGGCGTTCGCATGAGCAAGCACCACGAGGAAGCAATGGAAGAGGGCGTCGACTACATGACGGACTCCCGGCCAATCGCCGTCGGGGAGAACGCCCCCGGCTGCAAGAAGCGGGACCCGATCGTCGTCGCCGAAAACGTCACCCGCAGCTTCGGCGGCATCAACGCCGTCGACGTCGATTACCTGGAAATTCCGCGGCACAAGATCACCGCCCTGATCGGACCCAACGGAGCCGGCAAGACCACCCTGTTCAACCTGCTCACCGGCTTTGATACGCCGAACTCGGGCAAGTGGCAGTTCGAGGGCCAAAGTATTGCCGGGGTGTCCTCCTACAAGGTGGCGCGGATGGGCATGGTGCGCACGTTCCAGCTCACCAAGGTCATGGGCAAGCTGACCGTCATGGAGAACATGCGGCTCGGCGCGTCCAACCAGCCCGGCGAGAGGCTGTCCAAGGCCCTGTTCAAGAACATCTGGGGCGGCCGCGAGAAGGAAATCACCGAGCACGCCAACGTCCTGCTGGAGAAGTTCAAGCTGGACACCAAGAAGGACGACTACGCGGCCTCGCTCTCCGGCGGGCAGCGCAAGCTGCTGGAAATGGCCCGTTCCCTGATGGTCCGGCCCAAACTGGTGATGCTGGACGAACCGATGGCAGGGGTCAACCCGGCGCTGACGCAGTCGCTGCTGGACCACATCAAGAACCTGAAGTCCGAGGGCATGACCGTGCTCTTCGTGGAACACGACATGCACATGGTCCGGCACATCGCGGACTGGGTGGTGGTCATGGCCGAAGGCAAGATCGTGGCCGAGGGACCTCCTGGCGAGGTCATGAAGGACCCCGCCGTCATCGACGCCTACCTGGGCGCCCACCACGACGTCGACCTTGGCGACACCGAAGGCATCCGGGAATTGGAGCAGGAACTCGCCGCGGATGAGGAATCCATCGTCGGCACAGAGAACGCCGGCATGATCGCGGTGGACGCCACGGTACCCACCATCACCGAAGCCGGGCCCGACGCCGGACGCGCGGATACTGGCGCACGCCCCGCCGCCGCACCGGCAGAAAAGGACAAGGAATGAGTGCCACGAGCGCGGCCCCGGCCGCAAGCAGCGCAGCCGAGGACGGCGTCGTCGTCAAAGTCACCGACCTGGTGGCCGGATACCTCCCCGGGGTCAACATCCTCAACGGGTGCAGCATCGAGGCCCGGAAGGGCGAACTGATCGGCATCATCGGCCCCAACGGGGCAGGCAAGTCCACACTGCTGAAGGCCATGTTCGGCCTGGTCAAGGTGCACTCGGGGTCAGTGGTGGTCCGGGGCCGTGACCTCACGGGACTCAAGGCCAACAAGCTGGTGACGCAGGGCGTCGGGTTCGTGCCGCAGACCAACAACGTCTTCGCCACACTGACCATCGAGGAAAATATGCAGATGGGCATGTTCCAGCGGCCCAAGGACTTCGCCCGGCGCTTCGAGTTCGTCACCAGCCTGTTCCCGGAACTCGGAAAACGCCGGGCCCAGCGTGCCGGCTCCCTGTCCGGCGGCGAACGCCAGATGGTGGCGATGGGGCGGGCACTGATGATGGAGCCGGCGGTGCTGCTGCTGGACGAACCGTCGGCAGGCCTCTCCCCCGTCAAGCAGGACGAGACCTTCCTGCGGGTGCACGAGATCAACCGTGCCGGCGTCTCCGTCATCATGGTGGAACAGAACGCCCGCCGCTGCCTGCAGATCTGCGACCGCGGCTACGTCCTGGACCAGGGCAGGGATGCCTACACGGGCACGGGCCGCGAACTCATGAAGGACCCCAAAGTCATCCAGCTGTACCTCGGCACACTGGCGGACGAGAACTAGGCCCGCCCCAGCACACACAGGGAAGCCCCCGTCCAATGGACGGGGGC
>NZ_JBHVBL010000065.1:0-14699 GCF_042668165.1 Arthrobacter sp. NPDC057388 | reverse complement strand
GAATCCCACGGGATTCCGGACCCTGCCCGGTTCCTAGACCAGGAGTCCGCCGCGACTCACACGAGCGGGCCGCCGGGCAAAGCCGACTTCCCGGTCTCACCCTCGGGGTCGGCAATCTGGGGTTCGGCAGCCTGGGGTTCAGCAGCGCGGGCCCCGGCCTGGCCGGTCGGGGGCCCGGCAACAATTCCGGATCCAACCTCGCTGGCTTTCGCCCGGGCGGCGGCCGCCGTCGTGACGACACCGGAAGCAGAAGGCCGGAAGAACGCGGCGCCCAACGGAGGCAGCGTGACCGTAAGGGTCGCCGGCTGCCCGTCGATGCCTTCGTCCTTCGCAACCAGGGTGCCGCCGTTGAGAACGCCCGATCCGCCGTACTCCTCGGCGTCGGTGTTGAGGACCTCTGTCCACCCTCCTGCGGTGGGCACACCAAGGGCGTACTCCTTGTGCGGGCCGCCGGAGAAGTTGACGGCAAAGACCAGCGGGTTGCCCTCGGTGTCCCAGCGGACAAAGGTCAGGACGTTGCGGTCAGCGTCGGCTCCGTTGATCCACTGGAACCCGCCGGGCTCGTTGTCCCGGGAGTACAGTGCCGGCGTCGACCTGTAGAGCTCGTTCAGGTCCTTGAGCAGCAGCTGCACGCCGCGGTGGGCCGGGATTTCAGCCAGCCACCAGTCGAGGCCGTGCTGTTCGGACCACTCGGCTTCCTGGCCGAATTCGGTCCCCATGAAGATCAGCTGCTTGCCGGGGTGGGCCCACTGGTATCCGAGGAAGGCGCGGAGGTTGGCCAGCTGCTGCCAGCGGTCACCAGGCATCTTGCGGAGCATGGAGCCCTTGCCGTGGACAACCTCATCGTGGCTGATCGGCAGCAGGAAGTTCTCCGTGAAGGCATAAACCATGGAGAACGTGACCGTGCCGTGGTGCCACTTGCGGTTGATCGGGTCCTCGGAGGCGTACTTGAGGGAGTCGTGCATCCAGCCCATGTTCCACTTGAGGCCGAAGCCGAGGCCGCCCTGGCTGGTGGGCGCGGTGACGCCAGGGAAAGCGGTGGATTCCTCGGCGATCATCACGGCGCCGGGGTGGGTCTTGTAGACCGTGGCGTTGGCTTCCTGCAGGAACGAGATGGCCTCCAGGTTTTCACGGCCGCCGAAGCGGTTGGGCTGCCACTGGCCGTGTTCCCGCGAATAGTCGAGGTACAGCATGGAGGCGACCGCGTCCACGCGCAGTCCATCGATGTGGAACTCGTCGAGCCAGTAGAGCGCGTTGGCCACCAGGAAGTTCCGGACTTCGGTGCGGCCGAAGTCGAAGATCAGGGTGCCCCAGTCCGGGTGCTCGCCAAGGTTCGGGTCAGCGTGTTCGTAGAGCGGCTGCCCGTCAAACTGTGCCAGGGCCCAGTTGTCCTTCGGGAAGTGCGCCGGCACCCAGTCCAGGATGACGCCAATGCCTGCCTGGTGGAGGGAGTCCACGAGGTAGCGGAACTCATCGGGATGCCCGAAGCGCGAGGTGGGCGCGTAGTAGGAGGTGACCTGGTAGCCCCAGGAGCCGCCGAAGGGATGCTCGGCCACGGGCATGAACTCGACGTGGCTGAAGCCGAGCCACTTGACGTACTCCACGAGTTCCTTGGCGAGTTCGCGGTAGCCGAGGCCCAGGCGCCAGGATCCGAGGTGCACCTCGTAGACGCTCATCGGCGAGTTGTGCGGGTCCCGTGCGGCGCGTTCCTTCATCCAGTCCGCGTCCTTGAACTGGTAGTGGGATTCGACAACCCGCGAAGCGGTGAGCGGCGGCACCTCGGTGCCGAAGGCCAGGGGGTCGGCTTTTTCCACCCACCAGCCGCCCTTGGTCTTGATCTCGTACTTGTAGCAGGCGCCGGCCTGCACCCCGGGGATGAACAGTTCCCAGACGCCCGAGGAACCGAGGGAGCGCAGCGAGTTTTCCCGCCCGTCCCAGGCGTTGAAGTCGCCCTTGACGCGGACCGCTTCGGCGTTGGGCGCCCATACGGCAAAGGACACGCCGTGAATGTCGCCCAGCGACGACTTGTAGTGCTGCACGTGCGCGCCCAGCACAGTCCACAGCTTCTCGTGGCGTCCCTCGCCGATCAGGTGCA
This sequence comes from Arthrobacter sp. NPDC057388, assembly GCF_042668165.1. Lineage (NCBI taxonomy): Bacteria > Bacillati > Actinomycetota > Actinomycetes > Micrococcales > Micrococcaceae > Arthrobacter > Arthrobacter sp. NPDC057388. The sequence continues at coordinate 12,604 of NZ_JBHVBL010000065.1, read as the reverse complement.
GGTCCACTTCGCCCACGGTGGGGAGGTAGCGGTAGGGATCGTCCACGGTTACGGGTTCGGCGCCTTCGTACGTCACCTCAAGGCGGTAGTCCGGCACGTGGCCGTGCTGCAGCGGTTCCAGCACCGCCACCCAGACGCCTTCCTTCTCGTGGGTCATGGGCACGGTTCCGGCCTGGGTCACCACGTTCACTGCCTCCGCGAGATGCTTGACGGTGCGGATGGTCACGTGGCCGTAGTCGTCCAAATGGGCACCAAGCACCGAGTGCGGGGCGTGGTGTTCACCGGCCGCGACACGCGAGAGCGTGTGCTGGTCCACGTGCAAGGGGGCATGGGGACTGTCGGTGTGTGCAGAGCCTGTCATCTTTTTACCTTCCGCTGCTGCCCCGGCCGGTTCGCCGGAGCTTTTAGTGCTGAGGAGCCGCCTGGCCGCATTCACCGGAATGGCCAGCCAGCCCGGTCGGTTGCGCAACTCGTACACGACTTCGTAGAGCGCCTTGTCCAGCCACAATGCCACAAAGAGCGGCGAATTTCGGTCCACAGTTCCGGGCGCGACCTCGGCGTAACCTGCCAAAAAGGCCTCCGTGCAGTCATCCACCCAGGACTCGGGGACGCGGACACCCGGCTGTTCCCGTTCGGCGGCGCCCGCGGCGTAGTCAAAGGAGCGCAGCATGCCCGTCACGTCCCTCAGCGGGACGTCGGGGAAGTTGCGCTCGGAGATGGGCCGGAGCGGCTCCCCCTCGAAGTCGAGGATGGCCCACCGGTCACGGCCGCCTTCGGCGCCCGGCACCTGGAGGATCTGGCCCAGGTGCAGGTCGCCGTGGATGCGCTGCAGCGCGCCGGCGGGAGTGCCTTCCAGCCCGCTGAGCAGGCTTTCCAGCCCTTCTTCGTAAGGTCCGACGGCGGAGCCCGCTTCCGCCCATGCCTGACGCATGCGCTGGGCTACTCCGGGGGCGATATCCCCGCCCGGCACCGCTTCAGCAGAGACGCCCAGCGTTTCGGCGAGCCGGCGGTGCACAGTTGCCGTCGCATGGCCCAGGGCGTGCGCCTCAGCAGTGAAGTCCACTCCCCCGGCAGCCGCTTCAACGGCGAGCCGCCACGCGTCCCGGCCGCCGGCCAGGAATTCGTGGGCCACCGCGAGTTCGCCCTGGAGCGGGCCGTCCCCTGCGGAGCTGCCCTGGGAAGGCTGGCCCTGGGGGCACCACTCACCCGTGACCCAGCCCAGCGTGGCCGGCACCTCCGGGGTACGGGCCGCGGACAGGGCGGCCCCGACTTCCACCTCGGGGTTTTTCCCGGCCGAAAGCACACGGAAGAATTTCACGATCGCTGCGGAGTCGCCGTCGTCCACTATCACCGAGGTGTTGGACTGTTCGCCGGACAGGACACGGACCGTTCCGCTGGCCTGCGGCAGCGGCTGGCTGGCTCCGGAGAGATGGCCGCTGGCGGTGCCGGCGGTTTCCTGGGTCCGGATCAGGTCCAGCCATGCGCCGATGAACGCGGGGTCGTGGACGCCGTCGTAAACCCAGCGGCGGCCAAGTCCCGCGGCTTCGATTTCACCGATCAGGGCACGTTCGGCACCCGGCAGCGGCTGGCTGCGGTAGCTGAGCGGGATCTGGACAACGTCGGCGCGGGAGACGCCGTCGGCCGTTTTGGACTCAACGGAGGCGAGGAACACTTCCAGCCCGGCCTGGCCGGTGACGTCATCCAGGACCAGGCCGCCCGCCGGTGCCAGGGTGAAGTCCGGGGACTTTACCGGGAACCATCTCTGGGCGGGCAGCCAGTCGCGGAGGAGCAGTTCGAGTGTGGGGGTCAGCATGGTTTGGGTCATCTCATCCCTCAATCGACAGTATCGGCATCGCTTGCGTAAAGGGTGAAGCGGGGTTGGAGGCCGTGGACCGCAGGCGCAGCCAGAAGAAGTCGTGGCTGCCCAGGGTCAGTGTCAGGTGCCCGTCGTCGCTGATGCCGGGGAACGGCTGGCCTCCGAAGACGTCCCGCAGGCCCCGGCCGGACAGTTCCGGGAGCCTCAGGGTGGTGGACACCGGGTGCTGGGAAAGGTTGAAGACGCAGAGGATGGATTCCGGCGGTTCGCCCGCAGCGTTGCCCTCCGGGAGTTCGCGGAGATAGGCCAGCACCACCTCGTGGTCGGCCTCCACGTGCTTGAACGCCCCGAGCCCGAACGCCGGGTGGTTCTTGCGCACGCTGAGGATCTGCCGTGTCCAGCGCAGCAGCGATCCGGAATGGGCGGCCTCGGCTTCCACGTTGGCCATGGCGTAGTTGTAGACCAGCGACTGGATCACGGGCAGGTACAGCTTGCCGGGGTCGGCGTTGGAGAAGCCCGCGTTGCGGTCCGGGTTCCACTGCATGGGGGTGCGGACGGCGTCGCGGTCCTCGAGCCAGATGTTGTCGCCCATCCCGATTTCGTCGCCGTAGTACAGGAAGGGGCTGCCCGGCAGGGACAGCAGCAGGGCGTTGATGAGTTCGATTTCCGCCCGCGAATTGTCCAGCAGCGGCGCCAGCCGGCGCCGGATGCCGATATTGGCCCGCATGCGCGGGTCCGGCGCGTACCAGCCGAGCATGGCGGCCCGCTCATCGGCGGTGACCATTTCCAGCGTGAGCTCATCGTGGTTGCGCAGGAACGTCCCCCACTGGGCACCTTCCGGGATGTCCGGGGTGTCGTGCATCGTCTCGATGATGGGCGCGGCCTTCTGGTCCCGCAGCGCGTAGTAGAGCCGCGGCATGATCGGGAAGTGGAAGGCCATGTGGCACTCCGGCTCCTCCTCGGTGCCGAAGTACTCGACCACCTCGTTGGGCGGCTGGTTGGCCTCGGCGATGATCACGCGGCCCGGGTAGCTCTCGTCCACCATCTTCCGCAGCCTGCGCAGGAACTCATGCGTCGCCGGGAGGTTTTCGCAGTTGGTCCCCTCCTCCTCGTACAGGTACGGAATGGCGTCGGCGCGGAACCCGTCGATCCCCTGGTCCAGCCAGAACCGGACGACGTCGAACACGGCGTCGATGACCTTGGGGTTTTCGAAGTTCAGGTCAGGCTGGTGGCTGAAGAACCGGTGCCAGAAAAACTGCCGCCGGATGGGGTCGAAGGTCCAGTTGGATTCCTCCGTGTCCACGAAGATGATGCGGGCGTCCTGGTATTTCTCGTCCGTGTCGCTCCAGACGTAGAAGTCACCGAACGGCCCCTCGGGATCCTTCCGGGACTCCTGGAACCAGGGGTGCTGGTCGGAGGTGTGGTTCAGCGGCAGGTCGATGATGACCCGGACGCCGCGCGCATGGGCCTCTGCCACCAGGCGCTTGAAGTCGCTGATGGTCCCGAACTCGTCCAGGACGGAGTTGTAGTCCGAGATGTCATAGCCGCCGTCCCGGAGGGGGGACTGGAAGAACGGCGGAAGCCAGAGGCAGTCCACACCCAGCCACTGCAGGTAATCGAGCTTTTCGATCAGCCCGTGGAAATCGCCGGAGCCGTCGCCGTTGGCGTCCGCAAAGCCCCGGACCAGCACTTCATAGAACACCGCTTTCCGGTACCACAGCGGATCATGCTGCAAACCCGGTGCATTGAGCTCGAATGTGCTCTTGGGGGTGAAGTGCTGGGTCGGGCTCTGCGGACTGAAGGCCACTGGCGGCTACCTCCGGATGCTCAGGATGTGTGCAGGTTCAACATGTGCGTCCAGCCTCACGTAGTTGTACTCCCCCCATTCCCAAGACTGGCCGGAGATCAGGTCGTCCACCCAGAAGCCGCCGTTAGGGGTGAGGTCGTGGGGTTCGAGGCCGAGCGCGGACAGGTCCAGGGAGACCATGCCTTCCCGTGCACTGTGCGGATCCACGTTGACCACCACGATGATGGTGTCCCTGGTGCCGTCCGGGAGGGTCTTGTGCTTGGAATACACCACCGTGGCGTCGTCCGTGCACTGGTGCAGCGTCAGGTTCTGCAGGTCACCGAGCGCCGGGTGGGCGCGGCGGATTTCGTTGAGCCTGGTCAGGTACGGCGCGAGGGTCCGGCCGGAAGCGTTGGCAGCATCCCAGTCGCGGGCCTTGTACTCGAACTTCTCATTGTCGATGTACTCCTCGGCGCCGGGCCGGGCCACATGCTCGTACAGCTCGTAGCCGGCGTACACACCCCAGAGCGGGCTCGCGGTTGCCGCCAGCGCAGCCCTGATCTTGAACGCCGCCGGACCGCCGTACTGCAGGTACTCGGTGAGGATGTCCGGCGTGTTGACGAAGAAGTTGGGCCGGAAGAACGCAGCCGACTCGTGGCTGACGTGGTGGAAGTACTCCTCCAGCTCCTTCTTGGTGTTGCGCCACGTGAAGTAGGTGTAGGACTGCTGGAAGCCGGCCCGGCCCAGGGCGTGCATCATGGCGGGGCGGGTAAAGGCCTCGGCGAGGAAGACGACGTCCGGGTCCTTCTTGTTGACCGTGGCGATGAGCCACTCCCAGAACCACACCGGCTTGGTGTGCGGGTTGTCCACCCGGAAAATCTTGACGCCGTGGCTGACCCACAGCTGCACGATCCGCAGGATTTCCTTGGACAGGCCCTCGGGGTCGTTGTCGAAGTTGAGCGGATAGATGTCCTGGTACTTCTTCGGCGGGTTCTCGGCGTACGCGATGCTGCCGTCCACGCGGGTGGTGAACCATTCCGGGTGCTCGGTGACCCAGGGGTGGTCCGGTGCGGCCTGGAGCGCCAGGTCAAGCGCCACCTCGAGGTTGAGCTCATTGGCCCGGGCCACGAAGGCGTCAAAGTCCTCGAAGGTTCCGAGGTCGGGGTGGATGGCGTCGTGCCCGCCTTCCTTGGCGCCGATGGCCCAGGGTGAACCGGGGTCGTTCGGACCCGCGATCAGGGTGTTGTTGGGGCCCTTGCGGTGCTGGACGCCGATCGGATGGATCGGCGGCATGTAGATGACGTCAAAGCCCATGCCGGCCACGGCTTCAAGCCGGTTGGCGGCGGTCCGGAAATTGCCGGAGGTCCACTCGCCGGTGTCGTGGTTGCGGACGGCGCCTTCCGAGCGCGGGAAGAATTCGTACCAGGATCCGCGGCCGGCGCGGTCCCGCTCAACGAGCAGGGGGAACTGTTCGGAGACGGTGACGAGCTCGCGGATGGGCTCGCGGTCAACGACGGCGGCAACGTCGCGGCTGAAGCCGGCGGCCAGGCGGTCCTCGGGCGAAAGGGAGGTGTCGGAGAGGATGGTGGCCGCAGAGCGCAGGGTCTGGCGGTCGGAATCGTTCCGGGCCGCTTCCTCGGCGGCCTGGGACAGCAGCGCCGCGCCCTCCGCCAGCATCAGCTCGACGTCGATGCCCGCGTCCACCTTCACCTCGGCGTTGTGGTGCCACGTGCCGTAGCGGTCATGCCAGGACTCGATGACGAACGACCACTTTCCGGTGGAGTCCGGGGTGAGCAGGCCTTCCCACAGGTCAGTGCCCTTGCCGCGGTCACCGGCCGGCGGCTGGAGCCGGACCCGCTGGCGCTCGTTGCCTTTCGGATCAAGCAGGACCGCGCTGACGCCCAACTGGTCGTGGCCCTCCCGGAAGGACCTGGCGCTGACCACGATCCCTTCGCCGGGCAGCGCCTTGGCCGGGAACTTCCCCCCTTCGACCACAGGCTGAACGTCCGTGATGGGGAAACGGCCAAACCTCAGCCCTTCCGTGATCGAAACTTTCGGCGTTTGCTTTGCTGGGGCACTGGTTCGCGTGTTTGTCGTCACAGGCTCGACGTTAGCGAGAAATGGGGCGGATTGCTAAGCCTGCGAACTTAATTATTGAAGCGATCCGTCATTTACCGGAAAGTAATCGAAAGCAGTTCCTGCCGTTCACCTTGTGGATTAGTGTGGCGCAGGTGAAGGCAATCCGCAGATTTACTGTCCGTACCGTTCTTCCCGAGCCGATCCGGCCGCTGGCCAGGTTGGCGACCAACCTCCGCTGGTCCTGGCACCGGCCCACCCGGGAACTCTTCGAAAGCCTGAACCCCCGGGTCTGGGCCCAATGCGGCAACGACCCCGTCAGTTTCCTCGGCCTGGTGGGCCGCGAAGAGATGCACCGGCTCGCAACGGACCAGGACGTGGTGACGCGGGTCCAGGAGGCAGCCGCGGACCTGGACCGGTACCTGACGGAACCGCGCTGGTACCAGGGGCTCGGCAAGGACGCCCCCACTTCCATCGCCTACTTCTCCCCCGAATTCGGCATCACCGAGGTCCTGCCGCAGTATTCGGGCGGTTTGGGCATCCTTGCCGGCGACCACCTGAAGGCAGCCTCCGACCTCGGCGTTCCGCTCATCGGCGTCGGCCTGCTCTACCAGGCTGGCTACTTCAAGCAGTCGCTCTCCCGGGACGCCTGGCAGCAGGAGACCTACCCTGTCATCGATCCGGACGGCCTGCCCCTGACACTGCTGCGGGAACCCGCCGCGGACGGCAACGGCAAGCCGCTGGAAATATCCCTGCCCCTGCCCAACGGGCGGCGCCTTCTGGCACACATCTGGCGCGCCGACGTCGGACGCGTCCCCCTGCTGCTGCTGGACTCCAACGTCCCCGGAAACGACGATGCCGCCCGCAGCATCACCGACCGCCTGTACGGCGGCGGCGGCGACCACCGGCTGCAGCAGGAACTGCTGCTGGGCATGGGCGGGGTCAAGGCGCTGCGCGCCTACCAGAAGCTCACCGGCACGCCGGCACCCGAGGTGTTCCATACGAACGAGGGCCATGCCGGCTTCCTCGGCATCGAACGGATCCAGGAACTGATGTCCGGCGAGCAGGCACTGACCTTCGATGAGGCCCTCGCCGCGGGACGCTCGTCCACCGTGTTCACCACGCACACGCCGGTCCCCGCGGGCATCGACCGCTTCGAAGCCGCGCAGATCCAGCACTTCTTCGAGGCGGGCCTGGCCCCGGACGTTCCCACCTCGCGCATCCTGGACCTGGGCCGCGAAAACTTCCACGAGGGCAACCCGTTCGTCTTCAACATGGCCGTGATGGGCCTGCGCCTCGCGCAGCGGGCCAACGGCGTGGCCAAGCTCCACGGCGAAGTCTCGCGCGGCATGTTCTCCGCACTGTGGCCGGGATTCGACCATTCGGAGGTCCCGATCACCTCGGTGACCAACGGCGTGCACGTGCCCACCTGGGTGGATCCGCGCATCTCGAAGCTCGCGCGGGAGCGGTTCGGCCCTGAAGCCGAACTGACGCCGCGGTGGGACCTGGCGTACAACGTGTCCGACGCCGAAGTCTGGGCGCTCCGGCGGGAGATGCGCGTTTCCCTCGTGGAGGATGTGCGGCGCCGACTGCGGGCCGCCTGGAAGAAGCGCGGCGCGGCCGACGCCGAGCTGGCCTGGACCGATTCCGTGCTGGACCCGGATGTCCTGACGATCGGCTTCGCCCGCCGGGTGCCCACCTACAAGCGCCTGACCCTCATGCTGCGGGACCCGGAGCGCCTGAAGGCCCTGCTGCTGCACAAGGAACACCCGATCCAACTGGTCATCGCGGGCAAGTCACACCCCGCCGACGACGCCGGCAAGAAGATGATCCAGGACCTTGTCCGCTTCACCGACGATCCAGCCGTCCGGCACCGCATCGTCTTCCTGCCCAACTACGACATCGCCATGGCCCGCACCCTGTTCCCCGGCTGCGACGTCTGGCTGAACAACCCGCTGCGCCCGCTCGAAGCCTGCGGCACCTCCGGCATGAAGGCCGCCATCAACGGTTCCCTGAACCTGTCCGTCCTGGACGGCTGGTGGGATGAGATGTACGACGGCGAAAACGGCTGGGCGATCCCCACCGCCAACAACGGCGCGTCCGCCGACGAGCGGGACGACATCGAGGCCGCGGCCCTGTACGAGCTGCTCGAGACCCAGGTGGCCCCGCGGTTCTACGGCAACACCGTCTCCGAGGCAGCCGGCGCTGCCGGGCCGTCGGAGTCCAGCCACGAAAAGATCCCCACGCACTGGGTCTCCATGATCAAGCACACGCTGGCCCACCTCGGCCCGGCGGTCTCGGCGGAACGGATGCTGCAGGACTACGTCAACGTCCTGTACCGGCCCGCGGCGGTTTCCGGGCGGGAGGCGGTGACAGGTTCCTACGCCCAGTCCAAGGCGCTGGCGGCGTGGATTGCCAAGGTCCGCGCGGCCTGGCCGCAGCTGCACGTGGAGCACGTGGACTCCCTGGGCGTTTCGGAGGACCCGCAGATCGGCGACACCCTCCAGGTCAACGCCTACGTCGGACTCCACAACCTGTCCCCGCAGGACGTCGCCGTCGAGGTGGCCTACGGGCAGGCAGCCGACAGCGATGAGCTGACCAACGTGACCCTGGTGGAACTGGAGGCCAAGGAGGAACTCGGCAACGGCCGCTACCTCTTCGCCGGGTCCATCGTGATCGACCGCTCCGGCTCCTTCGGCTACACCGTGAGGGTGCTGCCCAAGAACGACGCCCTCGCCTCCAGGGCCGAGCTGGGGCTGATCGTCAACGCATAGCGCCGTTGCGCCGCAACTCCGCCGTCCTCCGACGGCGTGAGTTGCGGCTCAGGCTCTCTAACGTTGCGCTATTTAGAGGAGCACAGCTATCACTGCGAGGTCCTTGCCGGCGTAGCTCTCGGCGTCCTGGAGGATCTCGCAGATGACGCCGAAGGAGCGGTCGCTGCGGAACGCCGGCGGCACCTGCCAGATCACCGTGAGCGGCTCCGCGCCGTCGTCGGAAATGGCGTCGGCGAAGTCGTGGAGTGAGTCGTTGAGCGCGTCCATGTTGACGCCGAAGTGTTCCGGAAAGTCCAGGGCCTCACCAAAGGCCGCAAGCACGGACTTCTTGGAATCGGCGGCCGGAACCAGCAGGCTGCGGCGGCCGGCGTCCGACACCTGGTCCTTCAGTTCCTCGAGGGTCCAGGTGTCGCCGGAATAGATCTTCATGGTGCTATTTGCCTTCTGCTATGAACTTGAACGTTTGGTAGTGGTCTGCCGTGTAGTACTTGTCGCCGCCCTGCCCCGCTACGATCCTCCGGGCTCCCCGGTCCGATTCGCCGGGCGTGGGAACGGTGTACTCCTTGTAATACCCGCTGGCCTTGCGCGGCAGGATGCGCTCGAAGTTGCCGAAGGTCACGCCGTCGCGGGTGTACGGGTAGGGCCCGCCCCGCCGGACCAGTGCGAGGGTCCGGCGGCCTTCGGCCGGCAGCTGGGATTCCCGGATGGCGGGCAGGCCGGACACGTTGGGCACGCCGGCCGCCGTGGTGGAGGACGACGGCGGTGCTGCGGCGGGTGCCGGCGCCCCGGTAGCGGGTGCCGGCGTCGAAAAGGCGGGGGACGCCGTCGTCGTTCCCTGCGGTCCAGCGCCCTGCCCACCCGGACCGGGAGGTGCGCTGCCCGGCGCGATAAAGAGGTTGAAGACCGCGAGGGCAGCGACAGCAAGCCCCAGCAGCAGCGTTCCGACAGTCCAACGCCTGCGCATGCGTGATTCCCCGAAGTTTAGGTGCGGTAGATGTTGATGGTGTAGGCCTGCACCTCGTCAGGCTCGCCGGACGCCACAAGGGTGCCCTGGCGCCGGTCGTGAAGCTCGGACGTGGTGAGGCGCAGGTCGAACAGCCGTTTGGCGGTGCCGTCGTGGTTGGCGATCTGCGGAAGGGTGACCTCGATGTCCTCGGCGCCGCCGTTGACCACGATGAGTCCGGCCACGGGACCGTCGTCGGAGCCCAGGAGCAACTGGACCACCCGGTTCCCGTTGTCGTTCCAGCGGTCCATGGACATGGGCTGCCCGTTGCGGTCGTACCAGTACAGGTAGGAGCGGGCGTCCCGGACGGGATAGTCGTGGGGCTGGGCCGCCAGGAACTCCCGCCGCAGCCGGATGACGCGCTTGGTGCTGCGGAGCATGGCATGCGATTCCGGCGTGCTGGTCCAGTCGACCCAGGTGAGCGGATTGTCCTGGCAGTACGCGTTGTTGTTGCCCTGCTGGGTACGGCCGAGCTCGTCCCCCGCCGTGATCATGGGGACGCCCAGGGAAATCATGAGCGAGGCCATGAGGTTGCGCTTGCTTTGGGCCCGGCGGGCCAGGATGTCCTCGTCCTCGGTGCGCCCTTCGAAGCCGTGGTTGTAGCTGCGGTTGTCGCCGTGCCCGTCCCGGTTCTGTTCGCCGTTCGCCTCGTTGTGCTTGCGGTCGTAGGACACGAGGTCGGTCATGGTGAATCCATCGTGGGACGTGATGTAGTTCACCGAGGCGAGCCGCGAGCGGCCCGACCGCTCGAACAGGCTGGCCGAACCGGACAGCGCATCGGCCAGCCGGGCCACCGAGCCGCCCCGTCCGCCGTTGTCGAGGGCGGCACGGTCCGCAACCCAGAATGATCGCATGGCGTCGCGGTAGTGATCGTTCCAGTCCACCCAGCCGGCGGGGAACCGGCCGGTCTGCCAGCCGCCGTATCCGACGTCCCACGGCTCGGCGATCAGCTTGACCCTGGAAAGTGTCGGGTCCGCGGCGACGGCTTTGAGGAACGGGTGGTGGGGATCGAACTCGTTCGCTGCGTTTCGGCACAGCGTGACGGCGAGGTCGAAGCGGAAGCCATCCACATGGAACTCGTCCACCCAGTGCTTCAGCGAGTCCACCACCAGTTGGATGACACGGTCCTCTGCGAAGTTGAGTGTGTTGCCGCAGCCCGTGGTGTCCACGTACTTGCCGTGGCCGTCGGTGCGGTAGTACTTCTGCTCGCCGAGCCCCCGGAAGCTCAGGGCCGGCCCGTCCGGACCGCCCTCGGCCGTGTGGTTGTAGACGACGTCAAGGATGACTTCGATGCCGGCTGCGTGCAGCAGCTTGACCATCCCCTTGAACTCATCCTGGACGGCCTGCGGCCCGGCCTCCCGGGCATTCTTGGTGGCGTACGCGGGGTGCGGTGCAAAAAAGGCTGCCGTGTTGTAACCCCAGTAGTTGGTGAGGCCGAGGTTCTGCAGGTGCGGTTCGTCGAGGTGGAAGTGCACCGGCAGCAGCTGGAGGGCGGTGATGCCAAGCCCGGTGAGGTGCTCGATCATCGCAGGGTGGGCCATGCCGGCGTATGTGCCGCGCAGCATCTCCGGAATGTCCGGGTGCAGCATGCTCTGGCCACGGACATGTGCCTCATAGACGATGGTGTTGCGCCACGGGGTATCCGGCCTCTCGTCAGTGCCCCAGTCGAAGTCGGCGGACGTCCGGACGCTGGTCAGGAAGCCGTCGCGGTCATCGACCGCCCGGCCGTATGGGTCCAGCAACAGTGGCTGGCCGCCGTCGTCGTCGAAATCGACTGTGGGGACCCCGAGCGGGAGGACCTCTTCGCCCTTCGGGGCCGCTTTACGGGCGGCGCGGAAGCCGTACCTGGTTCCGACCGGGAATCCGTCCACAACTCCGTGGTGGACGCCGTTCGGCAGGCCGGCCAGGGTGTGCAGGCGCCAGCTTTGCCCGGGAGCCTGGTAAGCCACCTCCAGGGTGGCAATGCCGGGGGCATACACCGCGACGCTGGCACAGTCGCCGGATCCGACCCCAGCACCTTGGCGCGCTTCGCGGACCCCGAGGGGAAGGGCCTGGGAGTCGTCCACCGTCAAGGCTGTGTCTAAGAGGGGCATTACCATCAATTAAAGCTTAGTCGTCAGGTCTTAATAGCCGGTCTTGGACCGCATGTTACGCGAATGGGACCATGGCGGCACCTGCCCACCGCTGTAATGACGCACCCACTGGAGGTTTTCGTGAAGATTGCATTGGCCCAGATCATCACCGGCAGGGATGTGGCCGGGAACCTCAGCGCGGTCGAGGAATATGCCCGCCACGCTAAGGACGGCGGTGCGGAAATGGTCATTTTCCCGGAGGCCACCATGCGTGCGTTCGGCAATTCCCTGCTGGACATCGCCGAACCCGTGGACGGCCCCTGGGCCAGCCGTGTCCGCTCGATAGCCCGAGAACTGGGGATAGTGATTGTTGCCGGAATGTTCACCCCCGGTTCAGCTCCGTCGGAAGGACAGGCCAAAGTCCGCAACACGCTGCTGGTGACCGGGCCCGGGGTGGAAGCCAGCTACGACAAGGTGCACCTCTTCGACGCTTTCGGCTTCCTTGAGTCGGACACCGTGGACGCCGGGACAGGTCCGGTAACCTTCGACGCCGGCGGCCTCACCTTTGGCCTGGCCACCTGCTACGACATCCGCTTCCCGGCCCTCTTCACGGCCAACGCCGAGCGCGGCGCGGTCGCGAACATCGTCTGCGCCTCCTGGGGTTCCGGCCCGGGGAAGGTGGAGCAGTGGCAGCTCCTGGCCCGGGCCCGCGCGGTGGACACCACCACGTACGTCCTCGCCTGCGGCCAGGGCGACCCCGCCACCCAAGGCATCGAGCCCCGCGGCGCAGCACCCACCGGCGTCGGGCACAGCGCTGTTGTCTCGCCTTTCGGGGCAGTCCTTGAAGAGCTCGACGGCGCTCCCGGACTCCTGTTCGCAGACCTGGACCCCGCCCTGGTCAAGGAAGCCCGCACCAAGCTCCCGGTCCTGGCCAACCGCCGCGAGTTCTAAACCACCGACGCTTCCTCACATCCGTCGCCCAAAACAGCACCCTTCCTCACGTCCTGCAGAAAAACCACCGACGCTTCCTCACATCCTGCAGGCCAACGGCAAACGCTCCTTCACAACGTGAAGGAG